>NZ_BAAFRU010000024.1:0-25085 GCF_045862015.1 Levilactobacillus muriae | reverse complement strand
ATTGTTGTTACTTTTTGTTATAAAAGCGAATTGACTTCGCAAATATTGTTTGGGTTTGATACCAAGTATCAAACCGCCCTACACATATTTGGTTTGTCGAAACAATGTTCAGTTTTCAAAGGTCTACTTAGTTAATTGACGAATCAATCAACTTAATAATCATATCATGTTACTGATTTGATGTCAACAAGAAGTTTGATTTAACAACGTTTCTCGTTGGTTGGCTATCACAGACGCAACAACTCATTAATCATATCATGTTATCAATTCGTTTGTCAACAAGCAATTTCAATGTTTTAAATTGGTCTAGCTTGTCGTTATGAATTGGCAACGGATATAACTATACCAAGCAGAGGGACCGTCGTCAACAAAAATCGTAAAATAATGGCATCTTTTTCAAAAGACGAATAACCCGTTTCGTTAACAGCATTTTCGCACGGTGCACCCGTGCGTTTCCTGATTTAAGTCTTATAATGGTTCGCCCTCTTTTTCAGCCTCGGCAGGACAATCGCCACTAAGGCCATCATAATCAGACCATCGCCCCCCACACAAACTAAATACAACCGTGAAAAGTCCTGTGATACGTCGATAACCAGTCCGCCCATCACAGGATCAATCGCTTTTCCTGATGAAGAAAATGTGTTGATCAGTCCTTGGTACCTACCTCCATTGCCAATTGTATATGCGGTAATCCATGCCGGCATCTCTGGCACATAGGTGGCTCCCCCCAAGGTCAGTGGCGTCATCGCTATGAATAGGATAGCAGTGCCTGTTGCACTACTTAATAGAAGAAACGAGCCCCAAATTACTCTCAATCCGATGATGATTTATACTGGCAAAGCCTTGACCCGACTGACTCTGAACATCGAGGATTGCACGGAAATCAAGAGGATCCTGTTGTACACCCACAAATGACTATATAAGCGAATACTCAAGCCCGATTCTGAATATAAACAGAAATAACTCATCCACCGCACATAGGTCCAACAACATCAATGTGAGACTCACGGGAACCAGTCTGCTTTTCACGATGCCTAATTTTATTTGCTTGACCGGTGCCTGTGACGCAACTACCGTCTTTCCAATACCTCGGGCTGGTTGTAACCAGTCATCCCGCATATTTGGCCCACAAACCGGTTGCCAACAAATAATACACAATCATTTATAGAAAGAAAATTGGCTTCAAACTGTGGCGAAATAGACTTCCAATACTTGTTGTCCCACGACCAGGTCCAGATTAATGAAGATGTAGAGGACATTGAAGACCCGCCCATGCCCCCACCGAAGATCATCAGGACGATGGGATAGGCCAACCGGCCATTCCAAAAGAATCCAACCACTGCGTCAAGGACCAAATTACCTAATTGGCCGAGCCCCACCTTTTGGCATGAAAGAGATCCGTCAAGACCCCACCGAGGTAACCACCCAACACGTTAAATCCCGAATAGGCCGCGAGAATCATGCCACTGATAACCAGCCTCAAGTTAAGATTATGATGTAGATAAATCGTTGTTAATGGCCACATCACACTATAGGCTGTGTTGACCAACAATCCCAGAAGTAATAGCGGCCACAGTGACCGGATCACCTTGTACATCCCAAGCGTCTCCTCACAATAACTATCAGTCCATCACGCTTCCCTAGCGCCCCGAAACCAACTAGTCAGAGAAAACGAGTCGATTGTTTAATAAAGCGTTTCCATTGTTGAGGCTTTCTGAATGTCATTTTCAATTTTCACTTTTTTCCTTATTTAACGGGCGATTTGGCTTGCTTATTGGCTTAAAATCAACTAAATTTAAAGGAGGTCTGGATTCACAGAACTTTTGAATCAATACTTAATAGGAGGACACAACATGGGTAACAGCAAAAATAATAATGCCGCACCGACCGATCTGAATGATCAGATGCAGGTTCGTCGGGATAAAATGAACAATTTACAAGAACAGGGCATCGCGCCTTTCGGTCACCGCTTTGATAGAACTGACGACAGTAAGTCACTCACTGAAAAATACGATAAGTATGACAAAGAAGAGTTGATGGAAGACAAACATTATGTTGCTGTTGCGGGTCGGATTACCGGTAAGCGTGGCAGCGGCAAAGCCGGCTTTATCGATTTGCTCGACAGAACTGGTGTCGTCCAAGGTTACGCCCGTCAAGACGAACTTGGCGAAGACAAGTATGCCCTCTACAAGACGTTAGACTTAGGGGATTTTATTGGGGCCAAGGGTTACGTCATCAAGACGAACACTGGTGCTTTAACCTTACGCTTCACTGACTTTGAATTCTTATCCAAGGCTTTACGGCCATTACCAGACAAGTATCACGGCTTGACGAACCCTGAAACCATTTATCGTCAACGCTACCTGGACTTGATTGCTAACCACGATAGCTTTGATCGGTTTATCAAGGTCACCCAAATCAAGAAGGCCATCCGGGAATATCTCGACAGCGAAGGCTACTTGGAGGTTGACACCCCCGTGCTTCAAACTGAAGCCGGTGGTGCTGAAGCACGGCCATTCGTAACCCATTCCAACGCTTTTGATATTCCTCTGTACTTGCGGATTGCCACTGAACTCTATCTCAAGCGTTTAATCGTTGGTGGGATGGAAAAGGTTTACGAATTAGGCAAGGACTTCCGGAACGAAGGAACCGACTTACGGCATAACCCTGAATTCAACATGGTTGAAGTTTATACGGCCTACGCGGACTACACCGACGTCATGGACCTGACGGAAAACATCTTCCGTCACGTGGCCAACAAGGTCAACGGTTCTGGAAAGTTGACTTACCAAGGTAAGGACATCGACCTCGACGCTGAATTCAAACGGGTTCACATGGTTGACGCCGTTAAAGACGCCACAGGTATCGACTTCTGGCAACCAATGTCTGACGATGACGCCCGGAAATTAGCTGAAGAAAACGGCATTCACTGCGAACCATACTGGAAAGTTGGTCACATCATCAACGCTATCTTCGAAGAAAAGGTTCAAGATAACCTGATTAATCCAACCTTTATCTACGGTCACCCCGTTGAAATCTCACCACTGGCTAAGAAGAACCCTAAGGATCCTCGGTTTACCGACCGCTTCGAGCTCTACATTAACGGTGATGAATTCGGGAACGCCTTTACTGAATTAAACGATCCAATCGACCAACGTCAACGTTTCGAAGCACAAGATACTGAACGGGCTGCTGGGAACGAAGAAGCCCATGGGATTGACTCTGACTATATCGAAGCTATGGAATACGGCATGCCGCCTACTGGTGGTCTGGGGATTGGTATCGATCGGATGACGATGTTGTTGACCGACTCTGCATCAATTCGCGATGTCATGCTCTTCCCAACTATGCGGCCAAACGCCTAATCCGAAAAGAGGCAATTGAATGAGAGTAAACCAATTAATAGCGCTCCTCCAGGAACACAACCTGTATCAGGGAACAACGCTATCTGATGACGTTGCCTTTGACGGGTTAGCCTATGACTCCCGCCAGGCCAGTGCCAATAGCCTCTTTGTTTGCAAAGGCTTTAACTTCTCCGTAGACTACCTTCACCAAGCCGTAGCCAACGGTGCCAGTTGCTATTTAGCAGAAAAGAACTACGACATTGCCACACCTGGAATCTTCGTGACCGACGTGCGTAAGGCCTTATCCTTGGCTGCGCAACTGTATTTTGGCTTTCCACAAAATGATCTCTTCGTCATCGGTTACACAGGGACCAAAGGTAAGACGACCTCTACGTATTTCACCAGAAATATCTTGGAACGGACTTTTCCTAAACAAGTTGCGATGTTCTCCACGATCAATCACATCTTGGGCCCTAAGCCGGAGGACCAATTCAAGGCTCACCTGACGACGGCGGAATCATTCGACATCTTCCGAGAAATGCGACAGGCCGTGACTAACGGCCAAAAGGTTTTGGTCATGGAAGTTGCCTCGCAGGCCTACCTGTTAGACCGCGTATACGGGTTGAAATTCAACGTGGGATTGTTCTTGAACATCTCACCCGATCACATCGGCGTCAACGAGCACCCGAACTTTGCCAACTATCTTTTCTGCAAAATGCAGTTAATGCTAAATTCAGATAACTGTATTATTGATGCAGATACCGACCATTTCAACGAGATCCTGGCAGCAGCGACGGTTTCAACGGCTCCCGATCACATCTTCACGTATGGCGTCGACCAGCCGAACGCAACGGTCTCACTCACGAGTGAGGAAGCGACGTTGACTGCCAGCAAGTTCCGGTTGACCGTCAATCAGGATACCGAAAAATTTGCCGATTTGGCAACAACCTACAGCGTCTCGGTTCCCGGCGACTTCAACCAGAGCAACGCCACAGCAGCGATTCTAGCCAGTGCCTTGGCTGGTGCTCACGTAACTGATATGCAAACGGGATTGGCAAACACCACCATTCCGGGGCGGATGGAAGTGCTGACCACTAAGCAACACGGAACGGTCTACATTGATTACGCCCACGACTGGGGTAGCATGAATGCCCTTCTCCACTTCTTACATGCACAATTCCCAGACCACCGAATCATGGCAGTCTTGGGGAGTACTGGTGATAAGGGTGAGGATCGGCGCGAAGGCTTTGCCAAAGCGTTGAATGATTACGCTAACGTCGCCTTCCTAACGACGGATGATCCGGGTCACGAAGACCCCATTGCCATTGCCAAAGAAATCGATAGCTATATCGACCACACCAAGGTTCAGACAACGATTATCCCACAACGAGAAGACGCTATCCATCACGCCATTGCAACGGCAACGAATGACGACCTCGTGATTCTTGCTGGCAAGGGCCAAGATGCTTATCAAAAAATAAACGGTGTCGATACCCCCTATGCCACAGATCCAGTCGTCGCACAGGAAGTCATCGATGAACTCGAAGTTTAATTGCTTGTGGTATCAAAAAAACGTCTAGGACGGATTGTCCTAGACGTTTTTTGTAACGCAATATCCTTTAAATTACCGTTTTTTACGACGATTACGCCGTTGTTTACGACTGTATTTTAAGTGTTTAGCAGGCCGCTTTTTGGTCAGTTGACGGTCCGTGGTGAACAATTCTCGTCCGGTCACGGGATGCGCATTCAAATAATCTCGTGTGAAGGCATCCACGGCATCATGATCATTGGCATCGATACCGGCTCGTCGCATTGCCGAAGCCAGTTCTTCATAGAAACTTTCAAGCTTGGGATTGTACATGGTGACTAGGGCCGTGTGATTTTTCGTGACCCACATCAGAAGCTCCTGAGACTGCTTCAACTGCTGTTGATCAGCCAAATAAGTGAACAGCGTCGTTAAAGCGAAGGGTACCAGATTGAACAATTCAGGTACGCGATCCTTTTCATCTAACAGATGGGTGAATGGCCCAAACATGATAGATGAGATGGCCTCGGCATCCCAGTCGACCGGCTGGAGCTGCTTACCCGTAATCATCAATTCTGCCGTAGTATGCACGATGGTGACGAAGCGCTGCCGATCCGCTGCACTTAAATTACTAACTTCTGGCTGCTTGCCCATGGCCGCTAACCAGTCTTCAACCAGTGCCACAACGCCCTCATAGGCTTGCTGTTCCTCAACAACTTCCGCATGCTTTTCTACCAATGCCGGCCGTGCTTGCTTTAATGCTAACAACAAATCCTGCAAGTTGGCGCTAGCTTGCGCCCTAAAGTAAGCCGTCAGCACTGGAATAACGGCGACATAGTAGACATGCGGTCGATCCACCAATGTCGGCAAAGCTGCCAAAGTACCACTAACCTGTTGGGCTGTCCAAGTGCCACTTCCTAAGTCAACGGTCGCACGAGCCTGCGTGATATCCTGTAGAATATCGGGTGCATACTTTTGCTGATTCGCGGATAACCGTGTTAGGTGCTCCGGGGTCAAGAACTCCGTGGGCGTCATTAGTTCGGGTGTTGCATCTGTCTCTTCCATAACTACAATTCCCCTATCTGTCTTGAATTCCACCTTCTATTATAAGCGATGACCGGCAGAATGGAAAATAACGGGTGTCTTTCGCCGAAAAGTGATGACTTAATTTCCATGAAGATCGACTATTGATAGTTAGATCGTTGACACTCATTGTGACACGCCAACATTAGTCCTAGTCTCAATAATCTTTAAGAAAAGGCGAAATCTCACCGTTTCCCGTCTAAATTCAAGACAAATTAGTTAAAGTCGGTTATATTTAAGGTTCGAAGACTTATCGGAAAAAGGAGCGCTCATTTACATGGCAGAAGAAGTTGTTATTGTTAGTGCGGCACGGACCCCCATCGGCAAGTTTGGCCGTGGTTTGCGGTCAGTTTCGGCCGTCACATTAGGTACCATTGCCGCCCAGGCTGCCGTTACCCGTAGCGGTCTCGACCCCGCCATGATTCAGCAAACCATCTTTGGCACGGTCTTGCAGGCTGGCCTTGGACAAAATGTTGCCCGCCAGATTGAACTTAACGTTGGCCTCCCTGTCACAAGTACAGCGATGACTATCAATCAGGTCTGTGGATCGAGCCTCAAGGCCATCCGCTTGGGTCAAACGGCGATTCTCATGGGAGATGCCGATGCCGTCTTGGTTGGCGGCACAGAAAGTATGAGTCAGGCCCCTTACCTCAATCACCAATCCCGTTGGGGCCACAAATTTGGCGATGTCTCGCTCACGGACAGTCTTATCCGCGATGGCCTCACTGACGCGTTTACCAATGTACCCATGGGAATCACCGCAGAAAATGTTGCGGAACGTTTCAACGTTAGTCGTGAGTCTCAAGACGCCTTCGCCTTAAACTCGCAACAAAAAGCCGTTTCCGCACAACAACACTTCCAATTCAACGACGAAATCGTTCCGGTTCCCGTTGGCGATGAGCTGATCACCCAAGACGAAGCCATCCGCTCTAACACCTCGCTGGAAAAATTAGCCGCGTTACCACCAGCATTTCGCGCCGATGGTACAGTGACTGCTGGTAACGCAGCCGGCCTCAACGATGGCGCGGCCGCAATGGTGCTGATGCGCAAGTCCACAGCGCAGGCCGCCAACATCCCTTATCTGGCAACACTCACCGGTTACCATGAGAATGGCATCGATCCCGATATCATGGGGTACGCACCAGTTTATGCCATTCAAGACGTTCTAGATCAGCACCACTTACGCGTTGATGATATCGACCGTTACGAGATTAACGAGGCGTTTGCGTCACAGTCTGTCGCGATTGCTCGGGACCTCAGGCTTCCCAGTGAAAAACTCAACGTGAATGGCGGAAGTATTGCCCTCGGCCATCCGCTTGGTGCATCCGGAACCCGCATCGTTGTAACCCTCCTGCACGAATTGCTTCACAGCGACCTGCACCGTGGTCTTGCCGCCATGTGTATCGGTGGTGGCATGGGTATCGCACTCCTTTTAGAACGCGATTGACCCGTTCTCTGGTATAATGAGGCCAACGACCTTAGAGAAAAGGAAGCGCGCCATGTTAACTACAGATTTCGACGTTAAACTTAAATTGATTATTTTAGCAGTAGTCGGCCTCTTGGCTTTGACCGGTGTGCTTGGCTACGTTTATCACCTGGACCACCACTTTAATCGCCGCCTATTGGGCGTTATTGCTGTCATGGTCATTTTGCTGTTTATCTTGATTTCACTGATTTTAATTCATCACTAATTTTCTAAAAAATCTTCACCACAATGGCCTTGGGTCGTTGCGGTGAAGATTTTTTTAGACTTTCAATTGTTTAGCAGGCACAGAAACCAAGGTTCCCGTGGTCAACAAATACAGATATTGCGCTGTGACCGATTGCCCCGTCATCTGCTGAATCGCTGCCGCATACAGATTAACCTGCCCACTGTAACGGTCAATAATCTTGGCAGTGCTCTGTTCAACGGCATTTAGATTGACGTGATCCGTCTTGTAATCGAAGAGAATGATACCACTCTCTGTTTGCAAGTAACCGTCGACAATTCCGTGGACCAAGACCTGCGAATCAGCTTCCTTGAAGTCTTGAAAGAGGCTCTTAGCTGGCATCAATAGAGAAAACGGCACTTCTCGTTGTAACGTCGTGGGGTGTGCAAGGATCTGCTGGCCAACCGGGGTGTTAAAGAACTGCAGAACCAAGTCCGCACGCACCTGCGCGGCTACTTCCGCCGTCAAAACGCGATCGGTAACCAGCTGCTCAATTTTGGCCTGAATCGTGGCGACCGTCGGTGTTTTCGTCACATCCAATTGTTGTAAGACCAAGTGAGTTGCCGTCCCAATTTCGGTTGGCAACGGTGCCCGAACGGTCTGTAGGAATTCGGGCCGAGCAAAATCATGTGTGACGAATCGCCGACCGCGTTGCCCATTACCCACTGGTTGATAGTCGCCAATCGTGGCGTTGTCGGGATCTTCGAACAACCGTTTTGCTTCCGAGACAGACTGATAGGCTGTGGTTTGTGTGGCTGCTTCATGGGGGTAGCTAAAGTCCATAACCTGCCGAATCGATTCACTCCCGGATACATTGCCTGTGGTCTTAGCTGCCACGGTACTGGCCTCCTTAAACCAATCGACCGTCGCCGCATTAACCGCTGGGGCTGAACCCAAATCATTGGCCGTCGCGAAGGTCACCTTGAAATCGGCTGGGTCTCCAGCCAGAGCGGGTAGCGCCTCGCTGGCCGATTGTGACTCATCCGCGAACTTTGCGTCACGAATCAAACACATGCCAATCCAATCCAAGTAATTTGCTGCAGTACTTTTCTCCCGCAGTGTGGCGTTTAAAACTAGATCGGGACTCTGGTAAGCTTGTTCCCAGACGCTCAGAGCCTCTTCCTTTGTCTTATGGGATCCCACAATATAAATCTGTGACTCTGCACGGGTCAGCGCCACGTAAAGTTTACGCATTTCTTCCGCCAAACTCGCACGTGAAATAGCTTGCGCCGTGACTAACTTCTGTAGACTAGGCGCTTTAATGCGACTGACCGGATCAAGGTAGTCGATACCGATTCCTTGTTTACCACTCATCACGTAGCTTCCCTGCTGATCCTGCCGGTTGAACTGCCGCGATGCATCCATGATAAAGACGACTGGAAATTCCAGTCCTTTACTCCCGTGAATGGTCATGACTGACACGGCATTCTCTGCGGCCTGCACCGGCGCCCCAGCCAAATCATCGTCCCGCTCTTGTAAACGTTCAACGAACCGGACAAATTGAAACAGTCCTTTAAAACTACTGTGTTCATAACTCTGTGCTCGCTCATACAACGCGTGGAGGTTAGCCTGCCGCTGTTCACCAGCTGGCATCCCCCCAACATAATCCAAGAACCCAGTATCCTGATAGATCTGCCAAATCAGCGTTACCAGTTGATTTTGCCGCGCAATATTGCGGAATCGTTCTAACTGTTCCAAAAAGTGACTAATTTTTTCATAAAGTGTCTGCTGAAAGTCACTAGCACTCGCCGCTGCATAGGTCTGCTGGTAGTGTAAAACAGCTTGATAGTAGTCCCCTGTCCGCTGATTAATTCGTAGAGCTGCCAGCTCATTCTCATTGAGCCCAACGATTGGCGAACGCAGAACCGCCGCCAGTGGAATATCTTGGTAGGGGTTATCAATGACTCGAAGAAGGGCCATCATAATTTGAATTTCTGTGGTCTTAAAGTAATTCTGCGCATCATTAACGACGACCGGAATTCCTAGCCGCCGCAACTCATCCGTAATGATTAGATTGTTCGTTCGCGTAGGGGTCAATAACGTCACATCACCGTACTTGATTGGTCGAATCTTACGGGCATCCCGGTCATAAATGGGTGTCTTCGCTGCAATCAGGTCTTGGATCTTCTTTCCGGCCAATAAGACCTCGCCCTGGTGCTTATTATCTACCTGAAAGGTAGCGTCCATCGGCTCCTGATCCGGCGAGTCGATAGGCTCATACGTCGGGTCAGCCTCATCTGACAAGTACACCAATAACTCAGCCGTACTCGTCATATTTTCAGGATAGTATGTTGCCCCGAATTTTAACTGCGCCGCTCCGGTATAGTCGATTTCACCCAATTCCCGGTCCATCAATTGTTTGAAGATCAGGTTCGTGAAATCATCAACATTTTTCATGGACCGAAAGTTCTCAGCCAAGACAATCAGCTTACCAGACTGCTGGTCAGCGGTGTAGCGATCGGTCTTGTCCATGAACAACGTCGGGTCAGCCTGCCGAAAGCGATAAATGGATTGTTTGACATCCCCAACCATGAACAAATTACCGGTAGGTGCCGGCCTAGCGATTGCCGTTAGAATTGCTTCCTGTAAGCCATTGGTATCCTGATATTCATCCACCATGATTTCAGCATACTGTTGGCGAAGTTGCGCCGCGACTTGCCGAGATTGGTCCGTATCACGCGTCAGAATTTCAAGTGCCGCATGCTCCACGTCAGCAAAATCCAAGACGTGGCGCCGTTGCTTCTCATCCGCATATGCATCCCGAAAGGCCGACACAGCCTGAGCCAATTCGCGTACCAACTCACCAGACCTTTGAATCGTGGTCATTGCCTGTTCTTCGGTCTGGATCAAATACCCCTTTTTCAACGTCTCTAGTTGCTTACGTGCCGGATCATAGTAGGTCGTCTTGAGGTGGTTATACACGCCATAATCTTCGTTGGTCTTGCGAACACTCGGCATCCGACCCCAATTAAAGTCTCTGACAGCCGTTCTCAGCGTATTCCAGCTTCCTTGATCCACACATTCCAAGGTGTTTCCCAAACTGCTGAGAACAGCCGTCAGATGGTCAGCTTGCTTGCTTAGATTGGCCTGCTCAGCCAGCTGCTGAGCGCTGGTCAAATCCGCTTGAATCTGTTGCAATTGCGCTGTGAACAACGGTTGCAACTGTTCGTGATAAAAACGCGTTGCGGTTAATTGATCGCTGTCTAGATGATATGGATTCGGTAATGCCGCTAGCCACGCCGCGGGGTCCGCGGTCGCATTGGCAAACGTATAGGTTCGCTGAACAAGTTCGGCCAAACCATCATCGTTACGGTCGCCAGAGAAGTTCTCCGTCAATCGGGCAAACAAGTTCTGTTCACCCTCCTTTGCCAGTGTCTCGCCCTCAGCATAGAGCTGCTCGCGAACGTCAGCCCAGACCTCGTCACGGAGTAAGGCGTTCTCCGTCTCATCAGCTAACAAACGAAATACAGGATCCATGTCGATCACGTAGTAGTAATGCTGTAAGATCCGCAGACAAAAGGCATCTAAGGTACTGATGTCAGCAACGGGCAACTGATTCAGCTGTCGCAAGTAGAACGACTGCCGTTCACTATCACCCTGACTCTTTGTTAATTCCTGACGTAACGCAGTCTGAATCCGTTCGCGCATTTCAGCCGCGGCCGCCTTCGTGAAGGTCACAATCAACACTTCATCGATACCGGTCCCAGCCTTGAGCTTTTCAATAACGCGTTGAACCAGAACACGCGTTTTACCGGAACCGGCCGAAGCCGACACCAGTAGATTATTCCCCGCCTCGTGAATCGCTTGGTCTTGGCTGGGCGTAAACTCAAATTTTGCCATCGGGATCCTCCTGTTCTAGTTGTTCCTTGATCCGCGTCATCACATCATCTTTTTTGAGTGGCTGCAAATCATGATAATTATTTTCCGTCAGTAAGGGATCAAACTGCATAATTGACTTGTATGGCGAATACTGTAGAGCCGTTTTGTTCTGTTCCCGTGTTGGGGACAAATCAATGTGACCATCAAAAATTTCCGTAGCCGCACGCTTGATCAACCCCTCCGTATGATGCAAGAGCAAATCCAGTTCATCTGGATTGACCAACATTTTGCTATAAGACGTGTAATTACCCTTAACACCACGCCGCAGACCACGAAAGAGTAATGAACTTCCGTGATAATCATCCGTCGCAAATAAAGAATCTAAGTTCGTCAACAAGTCGGGATCATCTAACAATAATCCTTGGTATTGTTCCGCCTTCAATAACGCCATTAATGGATCATCGTCCATCACGTCTACCGCCCGCAAAATCGGGTTTTGTAAGTGTAAATAGACCGCCCCAGCCAGTTCTGCACGTTGCGCATTCCCAGCCTCTCCGGCTAACAGCTCTGGCATATTTTTCTTCACAGCATCCAAGTACGTCAACATCTGCATGGCTTGACCATAATAGGCATCCTGGTAACTAAACTTATGCTCCGAACTCTTGTAATCCACGATGCCTAGGAATGTCTTGTCCTTGAGCTCTAGTGCATCCAACCGATCAATTCGGCCACGAACTGTCACCTGCCGCTGCTTACCGAGATCAAATGATAGGGCTGCCAGACCATCCTGATCGCCCAGACCAAATTGAACCTCCGTTCGTTTCGGCCGTAGCTTGGTTCGGCCACTCTGTTCTCGCAGTGTCTTCGCCATTTGTCGCATCGTTTTAATCAACTGCTGGCGAATATACAGCATCCGATGAGAGCTCTCCAAGATAGCAAACTGTGGATTGGTCGTCGTATCCAACACATCGTGAATAACCGCCGTTGTCAGCTCCTGCAGCTGTTGTTCATCGAGTTCGGCTAGATTTAGATTCTGTTGCTTGATCTGCTTCATCAGACCGTCCATAGTCGCGTGAAAGAATTCACCTGTGCTAGCCGGCGACAATTCAAAGACATCGCGCTCTTGTAGCCGTAGTCCATACTTTAAGAAGTAGGCATACGGGTTAGCATAGTATTCTTCTAGCTTAGAAATCGACGTACTGATTTTTTGACCGTACAGTTGCGTGACGATATCTGGTGTCAGCTGTTTTGGTACATTACGATAGCTCAAACTTCCCAGTAATTTTGTTGTTAAACCACCGTAGTTCACGTCATGACTGAGTTCATTGAGAACGTACAACCATGGCTGTGACAGCGGCTGCTCGCGTAATTGACTATCATGGCTTGCCTGCACAAGATGACGAAGCGTCGTGCGGCGCGTTCCCACAAACGGTAAAATATCGATCATTTCTGCCTTAGGGGTGGCCGGAGCCACAAGAATCGGTAGCCTAAAATATTGTCGAATACGTTCAACATATGGTGAAATTTGCAACCCGTTATGATCCTCATCGCTCGTAGTTGGATAGCTGAAAATCAACCGCTCACTACCACTCAAGAAGGCCAGATAATTGAGATAGGGTTCTCCTGCCAATTGCGTCGCCGCGTCATCACGCAGATAACTATCCTCATCCACCGCCTGTAACTGCTCACTCAAATCGCGGCGATCATTGTCCGCCAAAAGACTCGTCGGAATTTGGCTGTCCGGCATGTCATCGGCCGTCGCCCCCATGAGGAACGTGACCTTCCGATTATTGGCTTGGACAATCCCACTTTCAGTAATCGTGACTTGATCCAATGTCGATGGAATCTGACTAAATTTAGCACCCGCAAAACCGGATTGGAGCAACGCTTGAAAATCAGTTTGATTGAACGGCAACGCACCTAGAATACTATGACACTCGTCCAACATTTGGCAGAACGTTGCCCACGTTTGTTCTGGTTGCCCAGCACGCATCAAATCTCCAGCGGCAATGGCTTGATCGCGCCAAGCCATCAAGCGGGCACTGACCCCTGCCTGATCTAAAAATTGATAGATCACTGCAGCTGCATCCGTATAAGTTTTGGCAGCCTTTAACCGCGCAAAGAAGGGTGGGAGAGTGTGGGCAACGAACTGACGAATCAGATTGATTTGCGCCGTAATCTGGTCATCGTGTGACGTCTGTACCTGATCATCGCCAGCCGACAACCGCATGTAGACCCAATCCTTGGTCTGGGTCCAGCGATGTTGGCCTTCAAAACCATTCTTCAAGACAAAATTTTCCGTTAACGCAAGTGCTCGGCGATATGCAGGCAAGGCCATAGGTTCGCCAGCATCGTCTTGGGGTAAGAGTAATTCCGACTTCAACACCCGAAAGATATCGGCATATCGATAATTTCGTCGCTCGACATCGAATAGCGCATTAATCAATTCAACAAAGGGATGATCGGCCATTTGGACGTCAGCATCATCAAAATACGGAATTTCTTGCGCCTTAAATATCGGATCGATCACCGTCTGATAGTGATCTAAATGACGCGCCATAACCAAAAAGTCCTGATAGCGATACCGGCCACTAGCAACCATTTGCCGAATCTGCGTCGCCACTCGAGAGACTTCTACGTAACGATTGGCTGCTTGCACAATCTGGATATGAGTTGGCACCTGGACGACGGGCTGAGGCTTTGGGGTCATTGCATTTGACGCTTGCCAAAAGTTGTCTAAGGCCAACAACTCACTGGAAACTCGCGCCATTTGGGCATATTGGTCGGTTTGTACGGGAATCTGACTAGCACGCGCCACACTGTACAGCTGATGGTAGAGCTTCCCTGACTGAAAGAATAGCGACGTGTTATCCGGTAGCTTCTGTGGGTAGCCCTTATCCAAGTTCAGTGCGACAGTCACGCTGGCAGCCCGCTCAATTAAAGCTGCCGTCAGCTTACGTTCTTGTGCACTCAACTGTGAGAAACCCTCCAGATAAAAGTGCGCGTGCTTTAAATCAATTTTGGTGGCTAAAAAATCTGCTAGCTGATTCAACAGATCAGTGTTTTCCACATATTTACCCAGCATCTGTTGCTCAAAGGCTTCATAGATAATCATTAAGTCATGTAGCTTAGCCTGAAGATCTGCATTATTAGTGCTCAGTTGGCCAATCGCGCTCATCAAATCTGCAGCGGTAACTTGCCCCACCTTGAGCTCCGCCAATTGCGCTGTTAACTGGCTAACAAAACCTGGCCGATCGACCTCTCCACGAAAGATCGTCAACTCGTCAGCGTGACTCTGAATGATCTGATAGATCAGCATATTGAGACCAGCAGTCGAAATTCGGGGAATCTGATAAACGGGTTCATTCTTCATGAAGAACCAGGCCAACCGCGTAAATGAAAAGACCTGGACCTGCGTTTGCGCGAACAAAGCTTGATCTGGTGCTATTTTTTTCTTTAAATCAGTCAAGACATCAACTTCAGTTTCAAACTTAATATGATTAGGCACAATGTAATAGCACTGATCCGTGGGATGTGCTGTAACCTGTTGGGCCATCGCCGTCACCATAGGTTCTCGGTGATCCTGCCCTGCGCTACCTAAAATAAATTGCAAACTCATTTGCCGACCTCCTCATTAATTACGTCTACCGGTGCCATCCGTCATACTTGCAAGGCTTCGTGCATCAATCATTCTCATGATACACGGGTCAACAGACGCATGCTGACCAACCGATCTCACTATCTAACTTGATTATATTCTAGCATAAGCCATCGCAAAAGCGAACACATGTTTGCTATAAATTTCATTGTATTCTTGGTATTCCTTACAGATTAGTCGCCAACGTTGGCTGGGCGTGCTACACTAGGAATTAATATTAAAAAATGATGAGAAAGCAGGCTTTATTCCTATGGATGATAGTGAACAAATAAAAATTCTACAACAGTTGATTCAGATTAATTCCGTCAACGGTAACGAAGCTAAAGTAGCCACCTATCTTCAAAAGCTCTTTGCTACGCATGGTATCACCGCCAAACAGATTCCCTATGCCGATGGTCGTAGTAACCTCGTTGCCGAGATTGGTGATTCGGCAAGTGACAAGGTCTTCTCCCTCTCCGGTCACTTGGACACTGTCGCAACCGGCGATCCTGATGATTGGAAATTCGATCCTTTCAGTGCCCATATCGAAGGTCGGCGTCTATACGGCCGTGGTGCCGCTGACATGAAGAGTGGTCTGGCCGCCATGGTCATCACCTTTCTCACCCTTGCTGATCAAAAAACACCCCTAAACGGCCGGCTCCGCTTCATCGGAACTGTTGGCGAAGAAAATGGTGCCATGGGCTCACGGATGCTCACGGAACAAGGCTTAGCTGACGATCTCAGTGCCATGGTCATTGGCGAACCCACTGGTGGCAATATTGTTTATGCGCACAATGGCTCTCTTAACTATCACGTCTACTCTCAAGGGTTAGGCGTACACAGTTCCATGCCGGAAAAGGGGATCAATGCCGTCACGAACTTAGCCAAATTCATTACCGCTGAGGCGACTGCTTTCGACGATGCGCCGGTGAGTCCTGAACTCGGTCCACTGGTCCACAGCGTGACTGTCTTCAATGGTGGCGAGCAAGTCAATAGCATCCCCGCCAAAGCCGAACTTCAAGGCAATATCCGTCCCATTCCCGAATTCGATAACACTGCTGTTATCCAGCGTCTAAATGACGTTGTTGACCACCTCAACCAGGAAAAAGACGAACACCTCACACTTCACGTGGACTACAGTTTTAAACCAATTATCAGTCGTCAGGATTCACCCCTGGTCCAATTGACAAAGAAAATTGCTGATCAGGAATTTGGTCGTGACACGCAGTTACAAGTCATTCACGGAGCGACGGATGCTTCCGAATTTACCAAGTCGACCAATGACTTCCCTGTCATCGTTTATGGTGCTGGCGAATGGAATGAAGCCCACGCAACCAATGAGTTTGTGGACCTAGATCAGTTTCTACACGTCCAACACGTTTACCAACGACTCGCTCAAGAATTTTTAGCGTAAATTAAAACGATTGGTTCTGCGAAATTCGTGGAATCAATCGTTTTTTATTGGCTATTTCCCGACAGTCCGGTAATCGTGAGCACCAAAGTACTGTAGCCCTGGCAGGGCTTGATTATTCAACAATTGGCTAACAGTCACAAGTTTGTAGCCCTTGGCCTTTAACCGCTTGATGATGGTCGGTGCCGCTGCAACCGACTGCGAGTGGATGTCGTGCATTAAAATAATGTCGCCACCACGGGTATCCTTCATAACTTCATTGATATCTTTATTTTTATTCAGGTAAGACCAGTCACGAGAATCCACAGACCAGCGAATGATAGGTTGCTCAACAGCCCGTCCCTCAGCAGCTGTCACGTTTCCATATGGTGGCCGAACGTACTGTGGGAGTGTCCCCGTTGCTTGGTAAATTGCGCGGTTTGTTCGCGTAATCTGGCTGACAGTCTTTGCCGTCCCAATTCGGTTAAAGTCCGGGTGGTTCCATGAATGATTGCCCAGTTCATTACCACCAGCCAATACTGCCCGTGAAATCTGCGGGTACCGGCTGACATTTTCTCCTGTCTCAAAGAAGGTTGCGTGAACCTTGTACTTCTTCAAGGTCTTCAACAGACGTGGCGTGAGCGTCTTATCCGGTCCATCATCAAAAGTCAGTGCAACCATCTTGGTTGTCTTAACTGCCTTCGTCCGATTGGCTTTCGGCAAATAGTGATTCAACACTTTTCCTTTTAACTGTGTATAGGGAATTGTGACCTGTTTGACCTTAAACGAATTGGCTAGTAGATTCATCCGCAACCCCGAAGTCGTCAACGTAGCCTTCTTAGTCATATGTCTCGGCAGCTTAACTTTGTAGACTGCCGCAACCTTACTGCCCTTGGCATGTGTCTGCTTTAAGATCTGTTGTCGGGCCGCCTGCCGGATTGCCGCCAGCCGTTTAGGATTTTTATTCGTTAATTGACCAAACGTAACGGTCTTTGTCTGAGTTGTGGTCTTCGCCTGAACAGGTAAAGCGCCCATCCCCGTGATTAACGCCACTATCGCCATCAGTAACCCCGCCTGATGCCACTTTTCTTTTTTCATACCGATCCCTCCTCAAAAATTGCTCCCCTGAAGCTACCTTTATCTTACCAGTTTCGCTTAAGGATCGGCCGTAAAACGCCTTACAAATTTGAACATAAAAAGGGTAGCCTAACAGGATCGTTAAGCTACCTAATTCTGGTCGTCATCCGGGGGATTAACGGCCTGGTGATTTTCCTTTAGAACTTCGTTGGTATAGTATTCCAGATCGGTCAAGACGCTGCTATCGTTTGTTTGCTGTGCTGCCATATTTTCCGCAATTGCCCAGCGTGCCAGTGCATCCGTAATCGGCACGATGTCTTGGATAATCGTCATTTCAGAATCTTCAGCATGCTGCTCCTGAATCGCCCGAAAGCTTTCAATATCCGTAATGAGTCGTAAGGGCTTGCCCGTCTTTTTCTCAACGGACTGAAAAATAACGAAGTGTGCCCGTTGATTGGCCTCACCCATCCGCTCTCGAATCGCCTGTAATTGCTGACTATCTATATTTAATGCCAATGACTTCACCCCACTGACCCTATTTTAACAAACAATTGCCCGCAACAAACAATAATTTCAGGGGAAACTCAAAACTTTGCGAAAGATTTAGCAAATTGCCAATGACTGGTAATCATAGCCACCGTTAATCACGATCTGTGACGCAACCGTCGCAACTGTTTCACGTGAAACATGGCCGGCTGGGACTACTGCACCTTCCTTAATAATCTTGGGGGTCGTCTCTGGGTCAGTTGTTAGCGTGACGGGCCGCAAAATGGTATACGGAAATTCTGCTTCATCCACCAGTTTGGCCGCGTAACGCTGCTGGTTAAGGTACTCCTTGACATCCGTAATTCCCGGATAGTCGAGTTCACCCGTAACTTCTTGGTCAACGCCTGCCGTACTTAACATCACGAAACGCGTCAATTGCAACTGCTGATGGTATTGGGCATCGAAGAGCGCTTCAAATGCCAAATCCACATCCATACCCGTCAATGCTGAAAAGATAATCGGCTGGCCTTTTAAGACCTCTTGATAGGTTGCTTCCTTCGTCAAATCACCTGTAAACGCCGTTACTTGATCGGCTAAGTCTGCCGGTAATTGTTCCTTGGCAGTGTGGACAATTCGAACCGTACTGTCCACTTGTGCAGCCAACTGCCGCGCCACACTCTGTCCCAGTGCGGTTGCACCTACGATTACATAAGTTATTGTCATCTGTTATCCGCTCCTTTTTCTCTGCCTCCCAGTGTACCAGAAAGCCCCCAATCACCGATAGTCCATTGGCAAACTTCTCACGGCCGCTGGCCCTAATAATCCGGTATAATGGACGTGTAATACTGTGCAATATCTATCTATTTAGGAGGTAAACTGATGACACATAAAATGGTAACGATTGGTAAAAGCGACGTTCAGGCAACCCCACTTGGTCTAGGAACTAACGCGGTTGGCGGCTACAACTTGTTTCCAAATCTACGGGATATAGACGGTCTGAACCTAGTCAAGGCTGGTCTCGACAATGGCATTCAGCTTCTAGATACAGCCTTCGTCTACGGCTTAGGACATTCTGAAGAACTCGTTGGCCAAGCCATGCATGACTTTGACCGACATAGCTTTGCCCTGGCAACGAAGGGTGCCCAAGACTTCTCCACTGGTGAACAGGTCATTAACAACGATCCTGACTTTCTGACGCAACAGGTTGATGCCAGCTTAAAGCGCTTGAATACGGACTACCTTGACATCTACTACATTCACTTTCCGGATAAACAAACCCCCAAGGCTGAAGCAGTTGGCGCGCTCCAACGCTTACGTGAGCAAGGAAAGATCCGAGCTATTGGGGTCTCAAACTTTAGCCTCGATCAGGTCAAAGATGCTAACGCTGACGGTTATGTCGATGTCGTTGAAGATGAATTTAGCTTACTTCACCAGGACCACGAAGCCGATTTGATGCCCTATCTCAAGGACCACCAGATTAGCTTTGTACCCTACTTCCCCTTGGCTTCTGGTTTGTTGACTGGTAAATACGATGGCGACGTTTCATTCCCAGCAGATGATATTCGTAGCCAGATTAGTGACTTCCAGCAACCCCGGTATGGACAGGCACTACAGGCACTGACCACCGTCAAGCCAATTGCGGCCGCACATCAGGCGACGGTTGCCCAAACAATTCTGGCTTGGTATATGCAAAACCCATTGATCAGCGTCGTTATCCCCGGAGCTAAACGTGCCGATCAGGTTGCGGCCAACGCACAGTCTCTGACTGTAACGCTGACTGCCACTGAATACCAGGCAATCGACACTGCCTTTGCGGGCTTCAAGACTACCGCAAATGGCAAGTCCCTTGCAGACCCAGACTAAAGCCAAATTCATCTATCACGTTAAGCAGCGTATTGAGCGCTGTTTTTTATTTTACGAACTTTATTTTTATAATTTAATTTCTAATTCGTGATTGCTTTCATATTAAATAAATGTTAAGCTCTTCTAGTAGTGATCTGAGAGAAAAACACGAACTATATTCATCAACGTTCGTGTTCTACTAAGTTTTAAGGGAGCGCATAAGATGCAGAGAATTGCCAAGTTTTTTCAGTTTGAAGAATTAGGAACCAACTATAAAACAGAAATTTTAGCCGGAATCACAACGTTTGTGTCGATGGCTTACATCCTGTTCGTTAACCCACAAGTCTTGGGAGCTTCTGGGATCAGCCAGGGGGCGGTCTTCACCGCCACGGCTTTCGCTTCCGCATTTGGTTGTGCTCTGATGGGCATTCTCGCCAATTATCCCATCGCAATCTCCGCTAGCCTGGGGATTAACGCCTTCTTTGCTTATTCCGTGGTTATTGGCATGAAAGTGCCTTGGGAAACAGCTTTGGCCGGTGTATTCGTGGCTTCTATTCTATTTATGATCTTAACAGCTTTCAAGCTGCGGGAAAGAGTGGTTGACGCCATTCCGCGAGACCTCAAGATGGCGATTAGTGCCGGAATTGGTCTATTTATTGCCTTTATTGGCTTGAGTCAGGGGGGCCTAGTTGCCGCAGATAAATCAACCGTCGTTACTCTGGGTTCCTTACAGGTCGGCAGTACTTGGTTGACGATCTTTGGTCTGTTAGTAACGTTAGTCTTAATGAGTGCTAAGGTCCCAGGCGCGATCTTTATCGGGATGGTGGCTAACTCAATTTTGGGCTTAATCACAGGTTTGATTCCAATGCCAGCCCACATTGTTGCCGGAATTCCTAGTATTAGCTCAACCTTCATGGTGGGCCTGACTCACGTTGGTAGCATCAACTCTCTACAGTTAGTTGTTGTCGTTCTGACGTTCTTATTGGTGACCTTCTTCGATACGACGGGAACGTTAGTCGGTTTAGCCGAACAAGCCGGTCTCGTTAAAAACAACAAGATCCCCCGTATTGGTAAGGCTCTGATGGCCGATTCTACCACAATGGTTGCCGGATCCTTGCTTGGAACTTCCCCAATGGGCGCTTTCGTCGAATCTTCCGCCGGAATCGCTGTCGGTGGTCGTTCCGGCTTCACAGCTATCGTCACGGCCGTCCTCTTTATTCTCGGTGCCTTCTTCTCCCCACTGCTGGCCGTGGTGACCAACCAGGTTACCGCACCAGCCCTGATTATTGTGGGGGTCTTGATGGCCCAGTCTCTGAAGAGCATTCACTGGGAAAAGTTCGAAGTCGCGGCACCAGCCTTCCTGATTGTCTTGGGGATGCCCTTGACCTACAGCATCTCAGATGGGATTGCTTTGGGATTCATCACCTACCCATTGACGATGATTGCCGCGAAGCGCGGTAAGGAAGTTGGACCCATGATGTATGGCTTAGCTATCGTCTTCATCCTCTTCCTTTGGATTTTAAATGCTGATTAACACGAAGCACGTGACTCCCATTAAACATGGGACACGTGCTTTTTTCCAATAATCTTTTCACTCAAGATCAGAAAACGCGTTCACTCCCTAACGGAAATGAACGCGTTTTGTCTGTCTCTAGCATTATAACCCGGGTTAATACGCGACTATTCTAAAATTTCCCGGGTTGTTTTTAGTGACGATGTTGCGGATGACGCCACCAATGCCAGCTACCAGCAACAACCAGGACGATACTGCCAATCAAGGTCAACCAGCACCCCATAATAAATCCAGGTGTGTGATAGGTCAGCTGAATGTGGTGTTCCCCAGCTGGCAGACGGGCCCCAACAAAGCCATCGTTAACGACTTGTGTCTCAGTTGTCCGCCCGTCAACCTTCAACTGCCAGCCCTTGGTGTATGGAATTGACGTGGTCAGAACACTGGCCCGCGTCGTCGTCAGGTTCCCAGTTACGCGATTAGCACTAACAGTTGTGTTCTTCAGGCCCCGCTGCTGAGCGGCATGAACCTGTCGATCATAGGATTGGCTATACGGCATGGCGATGAGCTTGACGGCTTTGAAATCAATCCGACGGGTTGCATTAAACGTCACGTCAATCGTCTGTCGCCGTTGCTTTGAATAGCCTAAGTTCAATAAGACTTGATGTTTCGGCTCATAGTCCGACAGATTATCAACACCAAACTGAGAAAAGCTATTCGTTTCATTACGTGTCTTGACTTTAACCCAGTAATCCCCCATATCCGGATTCTGGACCGCATCTCGCCAATCATTAAGTTTTGTCAGATTTGAGCGCGGTGTATTGCCTAAAATACTAGTGTTATCCTGATCCTGCAACTGTTGAGCCGTCGTCAAGCGTTTAGCACTAATACCGTCCAAAGCCAGATACAGCTCCGTTCCTTGCGCCTGCTTAGGCCGCTTCAAGGTTAACGTATACTTGATTTGATTTCCTTGAACATCACTCGTCAGTTGGCGTAACCCATGTTGATTGGCGGTAACCGTATCCTGAAGAATCTGTTGGTTAGCCGTCAGCACTTGATCCAACTGCGTACGATGTTGATTCAATTGGACCTGACCAGCATACTTCTGCTCATCCTTTTGACTAATCAAGCCATTTTGATCAACGGTCAATTTAGGACTAGTTATCGAACTCCCATAATTATCTAGCTGTTTGTCATTGAGGCCCTTCTTTTGTCCAGCCAACGCTTGTTGCAACCGATACTGAACTACCTTATTAGGACTATCAATAACCGGTACAATATCTGGTGTCACGGAATAATCCAGCGTTCGGGCCGGCGAATGATACCTAGCAGTTTTAAGCCCCACCATTTTGGTCTGGGTCATAGCTGCCTGTGTTAAACTACGCTCACGATTGACCGCAGAAAGGCGGTCCCACTGCTTTGCTGTTAACGCTTGGGGCTGTGTGTAAACCAAAGGAAGGTTAAGGCTTGTAGTTAGCCGCTGCGTTCCCACACCATTAGACAACCCGTAGACGGTCTGCTCTGGATAAACCTTTTTCTCAGCATGATACCCATATGGCAAGGCTGCATGATCGGTCACCTGATCTTCTCGAGCAAAGATGGTTTTAACACCTAACAAATGATTCAGAGATGAGCGATCATCTCCCTGACCGATTGGTGAATTCATCGTGTATTCTGAATTTTGAATATCTTGGCTAAATTGACCCACTGCGCCATTTTGAACCGAAAAATAGGACATGAGACCGGGTAGTCCATGCGCCATCGCCATATTATTTCCAACGGTTCGCAGTAAGTTAAAGTTCGATGTTGTATTGCTCCGGGAGAAGGTCTTCTCTCGCTGTACAGCACGATCCGCACCATCATAATAATCCCGAATATAAGCTGTGGCATCACCCTTGCGCAACTGTTGTGTGGCCTGTAAGCTGGCGTTGGGGTCATAATAGCCCCACGCATTATTGATTAAATTCAAGCTTAACAAAATACCAATCAACGTCATCGTTAACCGTGCGGGTTGTTGGATGCTTCCTAATAAAATCGCCACCGTTGCCAGAAACAACCCATAGGTAATGAGATTCCGAGCCGGATTACTAAAAATCAGGCCATTGCTAAGGTACACAACGGCTAGAAGCCCGGCGGCACTCCCACCAAGCCACCAACGATCTAATTGTGACAGTTGCGTCGCATGGTCCAATAGCACCATCGTCGCTAAGCCTACAGGAATCGTCACAAGTAATAACCACCGATTAGAAGGTGTCGAGAACACGTTAAAGAAGGCAGCGACTGCCGGGAAAATCAGGCCAATGACAACTAAGACTAGCGTCCCCGCTAACGGTCGATATTGCCGCCAATGAACGAGAGTATACACACATCCTAGAAAGGCAATCCCGGTCATTCCAAAGATTGCCCAGTAACTCAGCGAATTTCCCGTTGTGAGGACCGTATTTCCTAATTTGAGATAATAACTCGCAGGATACAACCACAAGCCATTAGCGAAACTGCTGCCTGTTCTGGTAGATCCCAACATCATGATGATCGAAGGTACCAACAGAATACCAGCTAACAACAATCCCGATACCGCAGCGGCACTCAATCGGCCGATAGTGGGCCGTAACTTCACTCGGAGTTGTCCCTGCTCTTTTAAACTCAAGTAACGAATAACGGCATAAATTAAGCTGCCCAACCCCAATATGTAAGCGAAATAAAAGTTACTCAAGACCGTCAGTCCGGTTATGGCCCCCAGAAAAGCCCATCCTTTGCCGTGCAACACACGGTCAATCCCTAGAAATAACAGGGGTAACCAAATCATGGGAAGAATGAAGAAGGGGTGATGCACGCCAATCATGAGAGAGTATCCGGCAAACGCATACGTCAAGGCCCCTAGTAACCGACTGAACGGTTTAAACGTATAGCAGCGAGTAAATGCCAAGAAGGCTAGACCCGACGCATACAGCCGCAGAATAACAAACCAGCCATACCCCGCTTCAATTAAATGGGTTGGCAGTAATGCCAATAAATAAGCAAAGGGATCCCCCAACACATAATAGGCTAAGGTTGTGAGTTTATCCGCACCCAAGCCAAAGGTCCACGACCAACCTGTAACACCGGCCAGCCCCGATTTTGTCAGTAAGCGGTGAAGCTCCAACATTAAAGGATAATGCTGGGTCACACCATCCATATTCCAAATCAACGTACGATTAGCCATCATAAAGACACCAAAGCTAAACGCCGCAATCACCATAAAAGCCGCAGAGTATAAAAGCCACAACGGCCACCGGTGGTGTGCGATTTCCATGATGAGACCTCCAGTGAATTTCTAAAATACGGGTTCTAAATGAAACGCTATATCTCCAATTTACAAAGTCAGACTCGAAGTGTCAATCTTTCTCGCGAAACAATACGGCATTGTAATGTTTCATGTGGAACAAGCACTTTATCCATACGTCACACACCCTACTCCTAGTTTTAGCAAATTATGATGAAAAACCTCTGGGATTCGCCGATATGGGTGAATCTTCAGAGGTCTTTCATATATTTAGCTAAAGGTTGAAAGTTAAAAAGTACAGTAAAAGCCCGACGCGTCGGGCTTTTACTGTACAAAAATAGACATGGATTGCTCCACGAGTATAATTGAGTCGACTAAAAAACAATATACAAGGAGAATTC
>NZ_BAAFRU010000023.1:0-25277 GCF_045862015.1 Levilactobacillus muriae | reverse complement strand
GATAGTAGTTGGGGGATCGCCCCCTGCGAGGATAGGACGTTGCCACGCGATTATTCCGGCATAGCTCAGTTGGTAGAGCACCTGACTGTTAATCAGGTTGTCGACGGTTCGAGCCCGCCTGCCGGAGTCGGGTTAACCAGGTTAACCAGTTGATATGCCGGCTTAGCTCAGCTGGTAGAGCATCGGTATCGTAAACCGAGGGTCGGGGATTCGAATTCCTCAGCCGGCATCAGATAAGTGATTAGTCTTCGGACTGGTCGCTTTTTTTGTGTTCGCATTTAAATCTGGTTTCTGGCCACTAGTGGCTTACCATTAGATAGCCTCTGTTTGATTTTGGTGAGGAGATGACGACAACGACGGGGTGAAGGTCTCTCCCAAACTGGCCTGTAAAACCTAAAGCATCATAATGAAAGCGGTTACCAGCTCCACACAATTGGTATAGCCAACTATATGGAATTGGTATATATCACCGAATCCCTAAAGTGCAAGCGTTTATGCGACTAAAAAAATAAATGATTTTCATAATTATCTATTGTGGTATACCTCTATCAGTGCTATTCTATAAGTATCAATTAAGTACAGGAGATGCCATCATGAAAAACGTATTGTTAGTATGTGGTCAAGGAATTTCAAGCCAATTATTCTTAGGGGAAGCTAAGCGAGCTGCCGAAACGCAACGTGTATCGTTACATTTCAGCGCAACGAGCCTAATGGAAGTAACGCCAGAATTATTGGCCGAACAAGACTTAGTTCTCTTGGCACCACAAGTGGCTTACCAAGCTAAGATGCGGGCTAAGATTGGTGATCAGGTTCAAACAGCACCAATTCCTAACGACATTTATGGTTGGCTGAACAGTCAAGCACTTGTTAAGTATGCCTGCCACCAATTGAACTTCGCCCCAGCAGCTGTGGCTGTCGCCTACTAGCATGACACCCACGATTGAACAGTTGGCGATGCAGGTATTGGTAAGCGCAGGAACTGCGAAAGAAACCCTTTACCGAGCCATAGCGACTGCTCGTGAGCAGCATCAGTCGGTGGCGTTGTCCACCTGCCACGATCAGCTTCTGGCGGCGCACAAGATCCAAACGCAGATGATGGCAAAAATGGCTGCTGAGGGTCTTCCCGTTACAATCCTCATCAACCATGCAATGGATACCTTAATGGCCGTACAGGGGAACTATGAGCTTATTCAAGCTCTCGGTCCTGACTGGCACTAAATTTAACTGTGATCAATCCCGAGGTATCTTGTCTCGGGATTTTTTGTGACGACGACTGATCGAAGACGAGGAAGAGTGAACCGGATCGCCATTTTGCAGATGTTCTGTTAATCGAATAATCCACGTAAGTTTATTCATTAAAGGAATACGATTAGCCGATCGGCTGAAATGAATAAAAAATAAGAGGATTGCATGAGACAGCTAATAATTTCATCATTGTTTTTTGCGCGTAAGGGCGGGAATGAAGACGCTTTTATAAGGAAAACCGTTGCGTAACGGGCCTTCATGAAGTATAATTACAACTATGTTTTATTAGAGGTCTATGAGACCCTGCCACAATCGCATTTATTGAATCGGATTGTGAAATAAAGAAATATTCATTTTAACAAAGGCAATGGAGGTATTATCGTTTTGAATAACAAACCAGAGTCGACCACCCAAGACCGAACTTTCTTCGGTCAACCGCGGGGGTTATCAACGCTGTTCTTCACAGAAATGTGGGAACGGTTCAGTTACTACGGGATGCGTGCCATCCTTATCTACTACATGTACTACTCAATTTCCAAGGGTGGTCTGGGGTTCGATCAAGCAACTGCTGCCTCAGTGATGTCCATCTATGGGTCCATGGTTTACCTGTCATCCGTCCTCGGGGGTTACCTGAGTGACCGGGTATGGGGGAGTCGTCGGACCGTCTTCATTGGTGGGATTCTCATCATGTTTGGTCATATCGCTCTGTCCGTGCCAGCTGGCCGGATTGCGCTGTTCATTTCCATCCTGCTGATCGTTTTGGGGACTGGGCTGTTAAAGCCAAACGTTTCCGAAATGGTTGGTGGCCTGTATGACGCCGGGGATACGCGTCGTGATTCCGGGTTTACCATCTTCGTCTTTGGGATTAACTTAGGTTCCTTGGTTGCGCCACTCTTAGTGGGTTGGTTAGGTCTACACTATAACTTCCACTTAGGGTTCTCATTGGCTGCTATCGGGATGTTCCTCGGATTGGTACAATACTGGTACGGTGGCAAGAAGTACTTGAGTAAGGATAGTCTTTACCCAACCGATCCACTGGAACCTGGTGACATGAAGAAGCTGGGTGTCCGCACGACCGTTGGTGTCGTTGCCTTTGCTCTGGTGATTCTGTTAATGTTCCTCTTGGGTTCTTTGAACTTAAACAACTTCATTCTCTTACTTTCCATCGTTGCGATTGCAACACCAGTCGTTTACTTCACCATCTTCTTAACCAGTAAGAAGGTTACGGCGACTGAACGCAAGCACGTTTGGGCTTACTTAGGACTCTTTATCGCTGCTGCTATCTTCTGGGCTATTGAAGAACAAGGTTCCTCAGTCCTGGCACTGTTCGCCGCTAACCAGACGAACAATAGCTTCTTAGGATTTCACATCTTGCCATCTTGGTACCAGATGCTGAACCCACTATTCATCTTGATCTACACGCCATTCTTCGCTGCAATGTGGAACCGTTGGGGTAAGAAGCAACCAAGCTCACCAGCTAAGTTTGCAACTGGGATGCTGTTCGCTGGTGCTTCCTTCCTGATCATGGTGATTCCAGTGGCTATGTTTGGAACGAGTGCTAAGGTCAGTCCACTCTGGTTAGTTGGTAGTTGGGCAGTTGTTGAAATTGCCGAATTGCTGATTTCGCCAATTGGGCTGTCCGTGACGACTAAGCTGGCACCAAAGGCCTTCCAATCTCAGATGATGAGTATGTGGTTCTTGGCCGATGCTGCTGGGCAAGCCGTTAACGCACAAGCTGTTAAGCTTTACACGCCGGGCAACGAAGCGGGTTACTTCATGGGCGTAGCTATTATCGCTATCGTCGCTGGATTGATCATGTTCGTCTTGGTTAAACCAATTAAGAATTTAATGGCCGGTATTAAATAGTCAATATCCACCGGTAAAAGTGCTACTCTATTATGGAGTAGCATTTTTTATTTAGCTAATTGCTTGAATTTGAAATTATTGCCTATGTTGGATTGGGCCTTGGCTGTTTTGGAGAACGTCATCGCACCATCCTTGAAGACCAGTATAGAGATTTTTACGTGGATAGGTGTGTTGGCGGCAGGACCCGTGCAGATAGCGTCACATCATAGAAGTGATCCGTATGTAAAGAGAGGAGCAACACCTTTGGTCAAAGTAGCTTTAATCAGCGACCTTCATTTTGACGTTAATCGGCAGTCCGTAGACGCCCTCTTGCCCCAACAGGCTGGATATCTCATGCAGCAAGGGGTGGGTCTGTATCTGATTGCTGGCGACATCACCAACCACTTCACACAGTCTCTGGACTACGTGACTCGGTTACAACGGCTGATTGCACCCGCTCAGGTCCGGTTTATTGCTGGCAATCACGACATGTTACATGATGTGACGTATTCGGCCCTTGAGAGTCCCTTAGCGCCGACTTACCTCCATCAGGGGCAATTAGACGTAAGCGGGACTAACTGGCGAATAATCGGCAATAACGGCTGGTACGACTACCAGTTTGCGGACAACCTGGTCAATCGTGATTTTTTGACGTGGAAACGGGCTTTTTGGGTCGACGGCACGATCGAACAGCCACAGACCGATCCGCAACGGATGGATCATGTGCTCGAGACGGTTACGAGTCAGCTAGAGCAGGCGCAGGCCGAGCACAAGCGGGTTTTATTTATGACACATTTTGTGCCGCACCGCGCGTATATTCGCTACACGGATGACAATCGCTTCTGGAATATGGCGAACGCGATGTTGGGGAGCCCACGTATGGGGGATTTGTTGGACCGGTATCACGTTGAGGTGGTGCAATTCGGTCACGTTCACCGGCACTTTGAGCCACGACAATTCGAGCAGACCACCTACTACGATCAGGCTGTGGGCTATCACAACCGACGGATCAACGAGTGGACACAGTCGGATTATTTCACGGAATGGCGCGACCGGATGCGGTTTCTTGAATTAAAATAAAAATATTTTCTATAAAAGGCTTGACGATTTATGCAGAATTCTGTATGATAATAAACGTTGATTCGTTACGGCGATTCACGTTTTGGTGGGGTAGCGAAGTCTGGCTAAACGCGGCGGACTGTAAATCCGCTCCTTCGGGTTCGGTGGTTCGAATCCACTCCCCACCATTTTTATTATTGGGCTATAGCCAAGTGGTAAGGCAACAGGTTTTGATCCTGTCATGCGCTGGTTCGAATCCAGCTAGCCCAACTTAGACCAGTCACTGTGTGTGGCTGGTTTTTTTGTGTCTAAATTTTCACGCTATGGGCCGATTAGCGGGTGAATGGCGCGAGAAGCCCGCGAGAAAATTAGGAGCTGAAAAGGCGGAAAAGTTAGATCATTATAAAAATAGTTACCCCCGTTTTCAATTAACCTTCACTGGTAATCCATGACTAGAGTGGTAGGATATTTATAGAAGTAATGCGTGGATTATTTAGGTGTGTCTTGAGCACAAAAAGGGTGGCGAAAATCATGTGCAGCAGTGAGTGGCAACATAAGAGTGGGTTCTGTAAGTCAGGATGTAAATGGCTTTACGCGGGGGTGACGGTAGTCAGTCTGGGGGCAGGAATCCTGCTGGGAAATCAGACCGCTAATGCAGATGTCAGCACAGCGGATAATTCAGTCACGACGACGCAATCCGGAGTAAGTAGCAGTGAGTCGTCGACCATGGAAGCGAAGACTAAGGCAGACACGCAGGTAGGTAGTTCCCAGACTGCACTGGAAGCGCAGTCGTCAACTAGTGGCGCGGCGCAAGAGGCGGTGACCCAGCCATCACCAACTTCCGAGTCAGTCGATGACGACCAAAAAGCGGCATCAGACGCGGACAAACTGCCGACTAATGCTGTAGGGTCTGGTACTGCAGGATCCGGTACGACAGATGATGACGCTACGGGCAATCTAACGGCGCCTAGTCAGACCCCAGCGATTTCCAATGAATCGTCGAAAGCGGTCCTCGTTCGGACACTCGGGCAGGTTAAGCAGCCCCCAGTTGCTCGGCAGGCTGGCGATATAGAAGATTCAAACGAGCGGCTGGCAGTCTCAGACGTGACCACCGATGAAGTGCAGACTGTCTCGACGTTAGCCGCATCGGTTACGCCAACGGTGGCTACTGATCCAGCCGATTTCAGCTATCAACTAAACGCTGGCGGAGATGGTTACATTGTGACTGGCTACCCGGCTGCCAAGGGGCAATCCGGCTCCTATGCCACGTCGATTGTGTTGCCAGACTATTACCAGGGGAAGATTGTGTTTAGCATTGCAGATAATGCCTTTGAGGGTGACGGACTGACCGCCGTGACGCTGGGGGCGAACATTTGGACGATCGGTGCGAATGCTTTTAGGAACAACCAACTAAAGACGATCAAGATGCCCGATGGTGTCTGGAGTATTGGCGCCGGCGCCTTCGCAGATAATGCGTTGACCAGTGTTGACTTGACTAATACGACGACTATCGACGAGGGTGCCTTTCAAAATAATCAACTGACAGATCTTGTGATTCCAGATAAGGTGGGGCAGATTGATGCGGACGCTTTTGAAGGCAATCAGATAACGACCTTAAAACTCGGACAGGGACTTAAAACCATTGATACCGCTGCCTTCCAGCATAATCAGATTCAAGGTAACTTGGTCTTGCCGGATAGCCTGACGGGCCTGGGTGTTGACGCTTTCGCTGAGAATAAGCTGAACAGTGTCACGCTCGACAGTGGGCTAACGCTGCTGAATACGGGCGTTTTTAAAGACAACCAGCTCACAGGTACCCTGACCTTGCCGGAGACGATTACTAGTGTTGGGGATGACGCCTTTACGAACAACCAGTTGACTGGGCTCAAACTGAGTCAGAATCTCACGTCGATTGGGACGGCAGCCTTTGCTCATAATCGGATAAATAGTTCACTTGTTTTACCAGATAAATTGACTAATCTAGGTGACGAGGCCTTTAACGACAACCAGTTAAACAGTGTGACGTTGAATGACAAGATCAATGGTATTGGGACGCAAACGTTTGCGAATAATCCAACCTTGACCGGCGTTCTCAATTTGCCAGATAATATACAACACGTTGGAGAACAAGCCTTCTATGGGGATAACCTGACGGGCATTACTGGGGGGACGCAGCTACAGACGATTGACCAGGAAGCGTTCTTTGGCAATAAGTTGACGGGAACGCTTAACTTAGCCGATACGTTGCAAGCGATTGGGACTTCAGCCTTTATGGGGAACCATTTACAAGGACTGCTTAACGGTGCGGCGCTGACGACTATTGGTGACAATGCTTTCATGGGCAACGATTTATCAGGGACATTAGCCTTATCATCGACCGTTTTAGCGATTGGTTCCTATGCCTTTGCTGATAACCAATTGCGTGGCGTCACTGGCCTCGACAATCTGACAATGATTAACAACGGGACTTTCCAGAACAACCAGCTGACGGGTGACCTGACCTTATCTAACAAAATCACCAACGTTGGCGTAAATGCATTTAGCGGCAATGCGCTGGCACACTTACAATTTGGGACGGACGACAGTAGCGATGTTGTGACCCTCGGAGATGACGCTTTCGCTTACAATAATTTGCAGACAATTGTGTCAAAGGGGAAGATTGAATCGATCGGTACCGATGCCTTCGCCCATCAAATCCTAAAGGCAGCGGACGCAGATGCCACGGTTAAGAACGTGAATGGCATCGTGACAACGACGGTGACCAACATTAGAGAGGCGCTGAAGCAACAGCTAGGGACGATTGACTTAGCTGACCTGGTCTTCACACTCACTGAAGACTTGGGCCAGAATGATGCTGTGACCTATGACGCGTGGACGGACGCGCTGATGTTGCCTGATAATTTTGAAAATGGGACTGTTGTGCTAAGTTTAAATACGGGAGGCATCGATACAGGTCGTTATAGTGTCAGAAACTTGACGTTGAATTTGACCCGTCATGTCACGGCAGATATCGTCGTTCCCGCAGTTGAGACAGCATCTGGGTATCCTTTGTTTACCGTCACAATCCCACAAGCTACTGGTATTGTCGGTGAACAGTTGACCTATACATTAACGTCACCGAGTGCCTTACGAAACGGTGGTTGGGCTGATTTGCCGGATGCGAAGGCAGTGACCATCGTGGCGACCGTAAATGCGGATGGCACGATTACGACGGACGATGTGATCGGGTATCATGCACCAGATGCCACTGGTGATACTGGCGGCAAGGACAATGATCATCCGACAACTGGTGGAAATACCGGTACGCCTGACAATTCCGGTGGCGATACAGGGCCTAGCACGCCTGAAACACCGATTGGACCGACCACTGGCAACACGGGTGACACGACGACAGGGGTCACGCCGAGCTTGATGACGGGGCAACCGACCGACGTCACAACGGTGGTCGATCCTCATAAGCCTGCGATGATTGATCCAGCCGTTGTGCTTACACGGCCGCAATGGCAATTACGGCATACGTCTAAGCATGTTCGCGTTCAGACACGTCAGGATTCACGGCACGTGGCCGAGCAGACAGTGACCGATGCTCCGCTGGTCACCGCACAATCTAGCGGTCAGTCGGAGTCGGCATCCCGTGAGCAAGCAGTAGCGTATGGGACAGCTCCTAAGCAAGCAACGACCTTACCACAGACCAGCGACCGGCCTGCAATTGGCTGGCAGGGCGTTGGCACTATGCTACTGGCGACACTGAGCTGGTTAGGATTCATGACCAAGAAGCGTCATGATTAGAACCTAGAACTGAAGAAGTGGTGGAACAGGACTTTGAAAATTTATAAGTCCTGTTTTTTTGTATAAGTGGATTGTGCGTAACCGAATGAGGCGTCGCTCATATTGAAGGGAACGTGTCGGCCGAGATGGATAGAGACTGGTATTTTTAACAAAAAACTGGCGTCACGATCCCTGAAATGTGCTAAAAATAAAAAAACTTTTTTCACCACACAAGTCGAATAGTGTGGCATGACAACTGCCTAATCCAGTGAATTTGGCGCAATCTACTAACATTTAGTACATAGAAAACGGTTTTAACACTAAATAAGTTGTTACGATGTGTCTCTGATAGCCATAATGGTTACCCCTATTTTTAATTAACAATCACTGGCATTTATTTTTTGTCGTGGTAGGATGAATATTGTGTTTTTTTATGGGACGACCTGTCAACAGATGACAAGAAGGAAGGTGCGATAGCTGATAATGCGTAACGAAGAGATCCATCGACAGTTGAAATTGCAAAAAGTGAGGCGTTATTGGCTATTTGCGAGTCTGATGCTAGCTGGCCTGGGTGCCGGTCTGGCATTGACCACGTCAACGGTTAGGGCAGATATGCAGAAAGCCGATTTGCAGACGACGAGTGTACAAGAGTCAAGTCGTCACAGTGAGGCTGAACAGTCAGACACGCGTGATCTGACAAACGAGACCCCGACGCAAGGGGAATACAGCAGTGATCGAGATAGTGATTTAGAGAATGGTGAATCAGAGAATAATGACTCAGAGGATAACAACGGTAGCAATGACCTCGAGAATCTAAATGATGCTGTGAACGAAGAGAGAGCTGCTGGTGACTCGACCACTGCGGCGGTAGCTTCGGTTGACGCGTCAGATGCGACAAATGACGAAGTTACGCCCAGCGTAGACAAATCCGACTTTACCTTTAGTCAAAATACCAATGGCAATTACACGGTCACAGGGTACACGGGCGCTGCGCAGCAACAGGCTGATGGGACGGCACCGATCAGCGGTTATGCGACGGCAATTACCATTCCAGATACGTATTTGGGCAAACCAGTGATTGCGATTGGCGCCAATGCATTCAATAATGACGGGACCGCTAACGATCACCTATCAATCGTCGACGCGTTAACGGCGGTCACGTTTGGCCGTAATCTGCAATGGATCGAGGCGGGGGCGTTTGCAAATAATGACTTAACCACGATTAGTTTTTCGACTGCTAATAATCTATGGTCTGTTGGGGCCAACGCCTTTGAAAATAATCGACTGACCGACATTGACTTGAATCAGGTGGCACAAATCAATACGGATGCCTTCAAGGGCAATCGACTGACGACCTTGGTGATTCCGGAAAAGATGACAAACATTGCCGAGGGCGCTTTTACGGATAACTCACTGACGCAACTCACCCTGGGAAGTCATGTGGAAACGGTGGGAACCAGAGCGTTTGCCGACAATCTGATTGCGGGGACACTGGTTTTACCAGCGCAACTCACCGAATTAGGCGATTATGCTTTTAGCAATAATCACATCCAAGCTATTGTTTTCAATACGGCTATGACGCGACTGACGACGGGCGTTTTTGAAAACAATCGATTGGCTGGAAGATTAACGTTGCCGATGGAACTGCTCAGCGTGGGGACGGCCGCTTTCCAAAATAATCAACTGACGGGGATCGAACTTGGAAATGCGCTCGAAACGATTGGTGAGCACGCCTTTGCAAACAATCGAATCAGTGACATCCAGGCGGCTGGTCGGGTGAAAACATCTATCGGAAACGACGCCTTTGGTGACCAATCCGGTTCGCTGATCGCTACAGTGAGGACGACAACCACGACGGCCTTGGGTGCCAAAGCCGCAATTATCGCACAACTGGGGTTGACCAACCTGGATCTCGCTGGGCTGCAGTTTACCTATAATGGCGATGTCTTAGCCTATAATGAGTACGAAGACATCTTGACGCTACCCAAGGGCTACAATAGGGCAACAATTACGCTTGCATTAACGACGAATAGCTTGGACACCGGAACGTACGGCACGACTGGTCTAGTCTTGACGCTCACCCCAATCATCGTTAAAGCCAATCTTCAGATTCCGAGCACCAAGGACGGGCGAGACTGGACTGGCAACTGGGTGACGGACATCACGGGCCAACTGGGGGCTACGATGACGATTGCGGTGCCACAATTTAAGGGGTACAAGGCCCAGCCGATTACGGTCAAGGCAACTGTCAATGCCGATGGGACAATCACCACGCAGGACCGCGTTGTTTACACGAAGCTTGCCGCACCAACGACGGGGGGCGGGTCCTTTGGTGGCGGTGAAGACTTGGGTATTGGCGGCGAAAGTGGTGTGAGTGTGCCAACAACGGGGAGTACAGGCCAACAAGGCGGTCAAACGCGGCTGTCAAGACCGTCCACGACAGAGACTACGATAAAGGGCCACGTTCGATTGCCACAACGGGCAACAACGTCGGCCATTCAGCCACATCGATTTGACGTGACTGCAGCGACGATAGTTAAGCAGAGTACGTGGTTGCAAATGACAGCAAACGGGGATGTTCGTAAGCAGTTAACAAGCGATCCAGATGGGATTTGGACCACTTCAATGACAGGAACATCGCAATTACCAGAAAGCCTAGCACCACGGACATCCGCCGCGAATGCACAGCCGGCTAAAGAGACACACGATACTTTACCTCAGACGAATGAACAACGGTCGATCTGGCAATGGGTCGGTGTTCTGCTACTGGCTGGACTAAGCTGGTTAGGGTTCGACCGTCGTAAGCAACAAGACTGAGTAGCTAAAAGATGAAAATACAAGCACGCTTGAGGAGAACCAGCTAATAAGCGTTGCGGCTACTAAATTAGCGGAGAATTGTCACCTACGATTATTAGAGATTCCGGCGTCTGTGGGGACTGCGACGACTTTGCGGGTTTAAATTTGTCATGGCAGGCGACAAAATCGAAGAAAAGTGGGTAAGTGTCATCTTGCCCGCTTTTTTTGCGGATAAAATTTTACTGCCTAGTGACGGACGAATCGGTCCCTTACTTACTACTAATGTAAAAAATACCAAATCAGTCGCAACATTTTGCGAAATAAGGGGGTAATTCGTTTTAATGATGAATTGATGGTGGCTAGAAAGGAGTGGCGTAGTGAAAGGGAGACCCTAAATTTAGTGGCGGGTGTTTCTCATTGCAGTTAGAATCTCTGACAACCGTAAGCAAAGGAAAATAATCCGCGCAATGCCTAGTACAGCAGTCATAATTGACAAGTCAGTCGAATTTCGCTAAAGTCAAACTAATAATTGCGCCAGACCATTTGGAATTTGAACTGAGAAAGTGGGGTCTTGTGATGCCAGCAACTGTGCAACCGGAAGACCTGTTTGCCTTGCGTCCATTGGCACAACCAGTGAGTGATGGGGAACGGGTTTACTACTTAGAAAGTGACTTAGACCAGCAGGCGAATGCCGGCTTAGCGACCATCTATAGTGTTAGTCTTGAAGATGGTGGTGATCAGCGGCAGTGGAGCCCGGACGGCGTGGCTGTCAGTCAGCTGGCATTGAGTCCCGACCGACGCTACCTGGCTTTTAGCGGCCGGGTTGATGACCATTTGCAGATGTTCCTGGTGTCAGTCGATGGCGGCACACCTGAACAGATCACTCATGGGGACACTGATGTTGTGAATCCTGTGTGGTCCGCACAGGCGGAGACCCTGTATTTCCAGACGACGGTTGGCGACACTAAACCTAGCGAGTTACCGCAAGTCAAAGTTGTTACGCGACTGCTGTATAAGGCCAACGGGGTGGGAATTTTACCGGAGAATCTGACTTTCCAGTGCATTCGTTATGAATGTGCGACTGCTGACCAATCCGTGGTCTTAACGCAGCAGACCGAGTTTACGGTGACGGCGGCGAATACTAATGGACTAATTTATTCACGTGAGCGCTTCCCCGAAGACGAACACGACTTCAGCACGGGTGTTTACTGGCATGCCTTTGGTGGTGGCACCGATCGCCTGTTGAATCAGGAACAAGCACAGGGGGATTTCGGTAAGGGCGTCTTGAGCCCCGATGGCCGACACGTCGCTCTATGGGGACAGGATAATCACATCATGAATGTGTCCCAGTCCCACGCTTGGGTGGTCGATCTCGCGACGAATCACTTGACTGATGTGACCGCGCCTCGTGACGTGGAGGTCGGTGACATGTTGGCAGTCGATAGCCAACAAGGACAATCCGGTCACTGGTTAGCTTGGCGTGACGATGACACGTTGCTGACAGTGGAAAATGAGCACGGACGGCTAGGTGTCGTTAGTCAATCGCTGACCACCGGCGAAGTGACGCCATTATTGGATGGCAACCGAGCCATCACGGACTTCTCGGTCGTGAATGGTCAGACGTTGGTGTTCACCGAGACAACGATGACGAGCATCAGCCGGCTGAAAAAGCTGGATTTGACCACCGAACTGGAAGTCGAGTTGTGCAATCCCAATGCTACCTATGAAGCGACTCATACGCTAGTCGATGGGCAACGTTTTACTTTTAAAGGCGCCCAGGACTGGCTGATCGAGGGGTGGTATTTTCCACCGGTCACGCCCGCAACACGACACCCCGCGGTGCTCTACGTCCATGGGGGTCCACAGGTCGACTTTGGTTACGGCTTTTATCATGAACTACAGTATTTGGCGGGCGAAGGGTACGGCGTAATTGCTATCAATCCTCGTGGGGGAAACAGTTATGGTCAGGACTTTGAGACGGCCGTGATTGCCCACTATGGCGAGGGAGATTTCGAGGATCTGATGCTGGGTACGGACGCCGCATTGCAGTTAGATCCGACGATCGATCCGCAACAACTCTGCGTCACCGGCGGCTCATACGGCGGTTTCATGACGAATTGGATTGAAACACACACGGATCGTTTTGCGGCGGCCGTGACGCAACGGTCAATCTCGAACTGGATCAGCTTCTACGGCACCAGTGACATTGGGTACTTCTTTACGCCGTGGGAGCTACAACAGGACATGACGGCAATCGATACCCTGTGGAAATTCTCACCGTTGGCCTACGTTAAGCAGGCGACAACGCCGATCTTGGTGCTACATGGGGAGGCGGATCTCCGCTGTCCAACGACGCAGGGAGAGGAATTCTATGTGGGACTCAAGGAAGCCGGGGTTGAGACGCAGCTGGTCTTGTTCCCAGAATCCAATCACGAACTCTCTCGTTCGGGATTACCCAACTTACGAATTGAACGGTTAAAATGTATCAATCAGTGGTTCAAGGACCACTTACAACAGGAGGAAGTCTAAATGACTATTGGATTTATTGGCGTTGGTGGTATGGCCCAAGCTATCATTGGTGGTTTGTTAAATGCTAAGACATTTGCACCGGCAGAAATTGTTGTTCACAGTCACCGTGAGGAAAGTTACTTGCCCTATGCGCAGGCGCATGAGCTGATTGCGGCTAAGAGCAATCAGGCGGTAGCTGAAGCGAGTGATCTGGTCGTGCTGGCAGTGACCCCAAACGTGGCACCGGCAGTCTTGACGGAGATTAAGGATAAACTGACCGGCGATAAGACACTGATTTCGATTGTGGCCGGACTATCGTTGGCCGATATGGCGACGATTACTGGAAAAGATGTCCCAACGCTCCGGACGCTTCCCAACGTTAACGTTGAGGTTGGCGCAGGGATGACGGCGGTTGCCGCTAACATCGCATTGACCGGCAACCGTTTGACGGCTGCACTGCGGGTATTTGACACGATTGGGTCGACGACAGCCTTAGCCGAGGACCAATTCGGTGTCTTCAGTGCGCTGGCCGGAAGTTCACCGGCCTACATCGACTTCTTTATCGATAGTCTGAGTCGGGCTGGGGTTAAACACGGCTTGACCAAGACGCAGGCCACGGCAATTGCAGCGCAGGCCACGTTGGGTTCCGCTAAGATGGTGCTGAAGAGCGACAAGATTCCGTTTGAACTGATCGATCAGGTATCCTCACCGGGTGGCAGCACGGTTGCCGGTTTACTGGCGATGGAAGAGGCTGGACTGATGACGGCGGTGGTCAAAGGAATCGATGCCACCATCAAACGCGATGCTGGAGAAACCGATTAGTTTCTACCAAGCATGGTGACGGTGACGTACAGGCCAGATTTTAGGTTAATGAAAATTGCGATTACAGCTTCCGTTCGAGTATGAAAAAATTTGTGAAATTAATCTACGCGTGTGAGTTGCATTTTTGGTCTATACCGATTACAATTAGAATGTACTGGTTGGCAGGATGTTGACCCGTTACAGAATTTTTTAGGTTGCGTAACGCTTGAGTTGTGGGATGCAGCGCCATTGGGTACTCTACCGCACCACGCTGGATTAGCAGGAGTAAAGCTGGTACTGACCACAGATCAAGTGGTGGTATGGATTGAATTCGTGTCAGCCGTGAGGGTAGGCACCTTGTTAAGACGTATCAAACGACCAATTAGTTGTTGTCATGTGATGAGGAGGAGACTCATGAGTATTGTCTTAAAGCACGCTAAGATTTATACCGGGGACGACGTGATCCCCGATGGTTACATCCGTTTTGACCAACAGATTGAAGCGGTCGGACCGGTCGCTGAATTCCGGCCACTGCCCGCCGATGAGATTCATGTGGTTACGGGCCAGACAATTGTGCCTGGTTTTATCGATGTTCATAGCCATGGTGGTTATGGATATGATAGTATGGATGGGGACCCTGAACAGATCGATAAGATGGTCAATCTGATGGTTCACGAAGGGATTACATCGATTTTCCCCACCACGATGACGCAGTCAAATGAGGCCATTGATCATGCCATGCAAGGTATTGCGGAAGCTGCTAAGCACAATCCGGTGATTCAAGGTGTGCACTTGGAAGGTCCGTTTATTGCGGCGATCTTCAAGGGCGCGCAACCGGAGAAGTATATTAAGGATCCCGATGTTTCCCTGCTGGATCGGTGGAACAAGCTGTCTGGTGGTCGGGTCAAATTGATTACGTATGCGCCAGAAGATCCCGGGTCGAAGGCGTTTGAAGCTTACTGCTTGGCCAATAACATTGTGCCATCCGTGGGCCACTCTAATGCCACGCGAGAACAGCTCCTCGAGAGTCGGGCAACCCACGTGACCCACTTGTACAACGCACAGCGGGGGTTGCGTCACAGAGAACCTGGTGTGACCGGTCATGCCATGCTAGAAGACAATTTGTATTGCGAATTGATCTGTGATGGCTTCCACATTGTGCCGGATATGATAAAATTGGCTTATGAACAAAAGGGGGCGCACCGGTTGGAACTGGTGACCGACTCCATGCGCGCCAAGGGGATGCCAGAAGGTGTCAGTGAACTCGGTGGGCAAAAGGTGATTGTGAAAGACCGTCAAGCACGGTTGGAGAGCGGTAATTTAGCTGGTTCCGTCCTGCGGTATGACGAAGCCTTCAGAAACATCATGGACTTTACCGGTTGTGACATGAATGATGCGGTGCAGATGAGTTCAGTTAACCAAGCTGAAGAATTCAACTTGACGCAAAAGGGCAAGTTGATTCCTGGTCGCGATGCTGACTTGAATCTCTTCACCCGCGATTTGCAACTGCAAACGACCTACAGCTTAGGTCGGAAGTTCAGTCAGGAATCCAAGTAAAAATTTAGTTGTATTTTCAGAAGGGACGTAGGTGCTGTGAGTTCACCGATTTATATTCAAATTCATAATGACATTAAACGCGCTATTGAGGCTGGGAAGTGGGCGGTTGGCGACCGAATTCCGTCCGAACGAGAACTGTCTCGAGATTTTGATGTGAGTCGGATGACGCTCCGTCAGGCGATTCAGACCCTGGTTGATGAAGGGATTCTGGAACGTCAGGTTGGGTCCGGAACCTACGTGGCCAACCAGAAGGTTCAAGAAAAGATGTCTGGGGTTACGAGCTTTACCGACCTGATGCTGGCTCAGGGCAAGCAGCCCGCTAGCAAGACCATTTCATATCACGTGATGAGTCCGTCACTCAGTGAGGCTGAAAAGCTGAAGCTGCATGAGGACGAACAGGTGCTACGAATGGAACGGATTCGGTTTGGGGACGATGTGCCGATTTGTTTTGAAGTTGCCACGGTACCAGAACATCTGGTGGATGGCCTCAGCAAGCAAGAGGTGACCAGTTCCCTGTACCGGGCATTGGAAGATAAGAAAAATTTAAATCCGGGGAAGGCGCAACAAACGGTCTCCGCCATGTCCGCTTCCGAACGGATCGCCGAGTTCTTGAAGATCAAGCGTGGCGATGCCATTCTGCGATTGCGGCAGGTGACCTATCTGCAAGATGGGACCCCCTTTGAATACGTGCGGACACAGTATGTCGGTGAACGGTTCGAATTTTATCTTGAAAAATAAATTAGAGGAGCTGGACAGTGTGTTCGGCTCCTTTTTTGGAAAGGAAATGAAGCAAAATGAAGAAGGATCAACGGTTTGAAGTCACCCCGACTAAGGCAGATGGTGGCGTATCGTTTGATGTTGTGACGGATCGACAGACGGGGGTTCAATACGTGCTGGCCTCCAACTATATCGGGAGTAGTCTGACGGTATTGGTCGATAAGGATGGCAAGCCCCTGTTGAAATCCACAATTTAGAAATGCGGGTGGTTAGTGATGAAAATTCGAAAAGCACGCCGCGATGATGATTTTCAGGCCGTCGCACAACTCTATCTGGATGTCTGGCAGGCGACCTATGCCCAACTCTTACCGGCCAAATTTTTGGCTCAGTTGACCACGAGTACTTGGCATCCGGAACGGCGTTGGCAGGCCACTTGGCTGGTTTTTGATGATACGGGACAATTGATTGGGTCCTGTGCAGCCGGGCCAGCCCGAGACTCAGATCAGGTAGGTTGGGGTGAAGTCTACTCGATTTATATTCGCCCGAGTCAGCAGCATAAGGGCGTTGGCAAGCAGGTAATGACTGCGTCACTGATGGCACTACGGGCGACGTTCACCCAAGTTTATGTGGAAGTGCTCGCTGCCAATCAGGGCGCCCAAGCCTTCTACCGGCAACTCGGATTTACGCAAAAAGGCGCCGTTCAAGTTCGAACGGTGCCTCAGGGGAAACTTTCAGTAGTCAGGATGGTCTTGCATCTGCGTTAATTAGTGTTGGTGCTTAGCTTGTTGCCGGACCAGGTGCAGGTAGTGAGGGATCACGGCGATGCGCTTCAATCGCTTGGGTTCCTTGACCGTGCGGTAGAACCATTCCAGATGATGATCCTGCCAGAACTTTGGGGCCCGGTCAACGGTACCGGCGAGAACGTCGAAGCTGCCACCGACACCCATCCACAGGCCTTTAGTGGTGTGACGATGAGTCGCCACGAATTCCTCCTGCTTTGGGAAACCCAGTGCGGCGAAGACCATATCGGGCTGTGTCCGCCGAATGTCGGCAACGATGGCCGTGTCATCCTTGAAGTACCCATCGTGTAGCCCGGCGATGATCAGTCCGGGATAGTCGTGAGGTAGCTTTTGTTTCAAGGCGGCGATGACTTCGGGCTTGGCCCCGACGAAGTAGGCGGAGCGGTGAGTATCACTGGCCCACTGTAGGAGGGTAGTCAGGGTATCGAAGCCAGTGATGCGTTCCGGCAGAGGCTTTTTCAAAATCTTTGCCCCGTCGAGAATCCCAATCCCGTCTGGCGTAATGAAGTCGGCGGCTTGAACGAGTTGTTTGTAAGCGGGGTTGTGATGGGCGTACATCACGATTTCCGGATTGGCGGTTACCACGAAGGTGTTTTGCTGCGCGATAATACGCTGCTGAATGGTTTGTTGGAAGTTGGCAGCGGTGGTCTTGACGAATGGCAAGTCGAGCACCGTTACAGTAGAAAATGAAGGTTGCATGGGAGTCTCCTTTCGGGATGGTCATGCCACTGAATAAAGCCGGCGCGGCCGACCTAAATAGTATGACGCTCTGTGTGATTCATGCTAAAATAAGTCTATTAGATTAAAATATGTAACAGTCCAGCTTGAAAACCAGCTAAGGGAGTAACTCATTATGACGAATTTGTATCCTGACGACAGTTTGACTCTGCACACGGATGCCTACCAGATCAATATGATTCAGACGTATTATCAACAAGGGATTGCCGACAGACACGCTGTTTTTGAAGTGTTTTTCCGTGACATGCCGTTTCATAACGGTTATGCCGTGTTTGCTGGTTTGGAGCACATCGTTAATTATATCCAAAATCTGCACTTTTCCCAAGCGGACATTGAATACTTACGAGAAGCTGAAGAATATCCGGAAGATTTTCTGGAATATCTCGCTAATTTTAAATTCCGAGGCTCGATCCGGTCTGCCGTTGAAGGTGAACTGGTCTACGCGCATGAACCAATTTTACAGGTGGAAGGCCCACTAGCTGACTGTCAGTTAGTGGAAACAGCCATTCTTAATATTGTGAACTACCAAACTTTGATTGCCACTAAGGCTGCTCGAATTCGTTCCGTAGCCGGTGACGATGCGCTGATGGAATTTGGGACACGGCGAGCCCAAGAATTTGACGCTGCTATCTGGGGGACGCGTGCTGCCTACATTGGCGGCTTCGATGCAACCTCTAACGTACGGGCCGGCAAGATCTTTGGGATTCCCATCAGTGGGACTCACGCCCATGCTCTCGTGCAGACCTATGGCAACGATTACGATGCCTTTATGGCCTATGCGCAGACACACCACGACTGTGTCTTCCTGGTCGATACCTACGATACGCTGCGTAGTGGGGTACCGAATGCCATTAAAGTTGCCAAGGAACTTGGCGATAAGATCAATTTTCAAGGTGTACGGATTGACTCCGGTGATATGGCCTACCTGTCTAAGCGGGTTCGTCAAAAGTTAGACGAAGCCGGTTTCCCGAACGCAAAGATTTTCGCATCCAATGACCTCGATGAGAAGACGATTCAAAGTCTCAAGATGCAGGACGCCAAGATTGACGTCTGGGGCATTGGAACCAAGTTGATTACGGCTTTTGATCAACCAGCACTGGGCGCTGTCTACAAGATGGTGTCGATTGCTGACAGTACCGGTACCATGAAGGGGACCATCAAGTTGTCCAACAACGCCGAAAAGGTGACGACGCCGGGCAAGAAGCAAGTTTGGCGAATTACCAAGCGCGCGGATGGGAAGACCGAAGGGGACTACGTGACCTTGGCGGATGAAGATCCGCGCAATGAGGAAACAATTTTCATGTTCCATCCTAGCTTTACCTATATCAACAAGACCGTTAATGACTTTAACGCGCGGCCAATTCTCCAGTCGATATTTGAAGATGGTAGGTTAACCTACAAGTTACCGACACTATCGGCGATTCGTGATCGTTGTCGTGGGGCTTTGGCCAATCTCTGGCCAGAGTACAAGCGGGACTTGAACCCACAGAAGTACCCGGTTGATCTGTCACAGGACTGCTGGGATCACAAGATGGCCATCATCAAGGACATCCACACCTACGTGCAAAAGATGCCTGAATAGGCATGTGTATTATGAGTCGCGGTGTGCCATGTTTAGAGCCGTAGTCATTGCGGTTGGGCGTCGTGACCCGATCTAATTAGGGGGCAAGTAACATGCGAGCAATGCAAAGAGAGATTATTGAAGCGTTGAAGGTGCAACCGACCATCGATCCAGCCAAGGAAATTCGGCGGAGTGTTGACTTCTTAAAGGCCTACCTGAAGCACTATGATTTTTTAAAAACGCTAGTTCTCGGAATTTCCGGTGGACAAGATTCAACGTTGGCGGGAATTCTGTGTGAACAAGCGGTTACCGAATTGCGGCAGGAAACCAATGACAACAGTTATAAGTTCATTGCGGTACGGTTACCTTACGGCGAGCAGGCCGATGAGGACGATGCCATGATGGCAATTGATGTCATGGGGGCCGACGAAACGCAGCGGGTCAACATCAAGGATGCCGCTGATGCCATGGAGACCGCTGTGACGGCGAACCACAATGTCGTGAGTGACTTTAACAAAGGAAACATCAAGGCGCGGCAACGCATGATTGCCCAGTACACGATTGCTGGAGCTCACGCTGGTGCCGTGGTTGGGACCGATCACGCGGCCGAAGCCATTACCGGGTTCTATACGAAGTTTGGTGACGGGGCAGCGGACATTTGCCCGCTCTGGCGGTTGGACAAGCGTCAGGGGGCGGCTATGCTGGCTTACCTGGGTGCACCAGAGAATCTCTACAAGAAGGTGCCAACGGCGGACCTAGAAGACGATCGGCCGGCATTGCCTGATGAGGTAGCGCTAGGTGTTCGGTATGCGGATATCGACGACTATCTCGAAGGTCGCGACGTGAGCGATCAGGCGGCCGAGAAGATTGAGGGCTGGTACCGGAAGACCGCGCACAAACGGCACTTGCCAGTGAACGTTTACGATACTTTTTGGAAAGACTAGGTGATTAGTGATGCGAAAGAATAATATGAGTGGGTACATCAACGTTTTGAGTAAGGTGCTTCAAGGCACTGAAGATGAAGCTGGCGCCATGAATGCTGATTTTGAAAAGATGCGTGCGGCTATTGACGATGACACGGTCAGTGAGTTGTCTCAAGTTGAACTGCAAGAAGTTGTGGATAATTTTCAACGCGGCACGGACAGTTACGAAGACAGTCTGAATAAATTGGAACAAGCCAGTGCCCCAGTGCGGGTTCTCGGTAAGCACAAGTCCTTGGTTGCGGCTTTTCGCGTTTACACGGAGGCTTGCCAAGCGATGACCAATAGCATTGACGTTGAAAACCAACAGGTCGATGTGGATGCTTTCAACCAATCTGAAAAGACACAAGAAAATGCCATGGAAAAGGTCACCGCTGCTACACAACGTATTATGACCAGTCCCATGTAAGACGAAGGATGTCACTCGTTTTGAGTGGCATCTTTTTTTGTTTGCATGGCTAAATGTTGGGCGTCAACTGGGCGCTGTCGTGATGGGGTTCTGGGGGATGAAGGCTGACAATTTTTGACTGTAAGTCAGCCGGTGTTTCCGTTAACCATGGTATAATGCAGATATGATGACAATGACGGAGGGTTTGCATGGCAAGAGAGAATGAAGAACAGCTCAGTGCCTTGGCGCAGCCAGTTCACCAGCAACTGAGCCAGTACCGAGTGCAACAGATTCAGGCGGTTCTGACCCTCATGGATGAGGGCAATACGGTACCGTTCATTGCGCGTTATCGAAAGGAACGGACCGGTTCGTTGGACGAAGTCGCCATTCGGGAGATTGAAGACGAGGCGAACCGCTTAGCCAAATTAAATAAACGCCGACAAGATGTGTTGAAGACAATTGCAGAGCAGCAGGCTTTGACCCCGCAACTCAAACAGAATTTGGCGCACGCCACGACGTTACAGCAAGTTGAGGACTTGTACTTACCCTATAAGAAGAAGCGACAAACCAAGGCGACAATCGCGGCACAGCACGGCCTAAAGCCGTTGGCCGAATGGCTATTGACCTTTCCACAGGAAGGGTTGGACACGCGGGCTCGTCAGTACGTGAAGCCGGATCAAGATTTACCAGACCTCGCGACTGTTTGGGACGGTGTTCACGAAATTTTAGCAGAAACCTTTAGTGAGCAGGCGGCCTTTCGGGAATGGATTCGGCATTACACGTGGCAGCATGGTGAATTTACCAGTAAACTACGCCGCGGTGCAAAGGACCGGGATGAGCAACAGGTTTACGCGACTTACTATGAGTTTAATCAGCGGCTGAATCAGCTGCCACCATACCGGGTTTTAGCGATCAATCGAGGCGAACGGGAGAAAATCTTGTCCGTTGGGATCGACATTGCGTCTACGTCGATTCTGCAATACGGGCATTTTCGCTTGGTTGGCCAACACAAGGGACCGGCAGTGGCGAAGATTGAGGCAGCCTTTGCGGATGCTTACAAACGGTTCTTAGGGCCGGCAATTGAACGAGAGTTACGGCGGCAGCTGACCGATCAGGCTGATGAGCATGCCATTCAGGTCTTCGGCAATAACCTGTACCACCTGTTAATGCAGGCACCGCTGAAAGGCAAGGTTGTGATGGGCTTTGACCCGGCGTACCGGACGGGGTGTAAGCTAGCTATCATGGATGCCAACGGTCGCTTTTTGACCAAGCAAGTGATTTACCCGCATAAACCGGCGAGCGGCAAACAACGTGCGGCAGCGGGACCGGCCTTTAAGCAATTGTTGGAGAAATATCATGTTGAAATGATTGCGATTGGAAATGGGACAGCGAGTCGAGAATCCGAGGAGTTTGTCAGTGATATTCTCAAAACGTTGGATCACCCTGTCTATTACGTGCTGGTTAACGAAGCAGGGGCGTCCGTCTACTCGGCGAGTGCGAATGCACGGGCCGAGTTCTCGGATCTCCATGTCGAGGAGCGGTCGGCTGTCAGTATTGGCCGCCGGTTGCAGGATCCTTTGGCTGAACTGGTCAAGATCGATCCGAAGGCTGTCGGAGTCGGACAATACCAACATGATGTGCCCGAAAAGGCGCTAGATGAACAGTTGGATCGGGTCGTGGAAACAGCGGTCAACCAGGTGGGGGTCAACGTGAACACGGCGAGTCCAGAATTACTCACCCATATTTCCGGGCTAACGGCGACGACCGCACAAAATATTGTGACGTATCGTAATGATAACGGCGCGTTTGCCAGCCGCAAAGAATTGCAGCAGGTTCCCCGACTCGGACCCAAAGCCTATCAACAATCCGTTGGGTTCCTACGCATCATTGGTGGGCGGGATCCACTGGACAATACGGATATTCATCCCGAAAGTTATCCAGTGACTCGCCAACTGTTGCAGGGCCTGGCGACCGAGAACACGGCGATTGGAACATCGAAATTGCAACAGGAGCTGGCTCAGTTGAATCAGGATAAGTGGGCGACAGAGTTGGACGTGGGCCGAGAGACCCTGGCCGACATTATTGCCGGGTTGAGTAAGCCAGGACGCGATCTACGGGATACGATGCCAGCACCGCTATTGCGACAGGATGTATTGACGATGGCTGATTTGAAACCGGGGATGGAACTGCAAGGAACCGTCCGCAATGTGGTCGACTTTGGTGCGTTTGTCGATATTGGTGTGAAGCAGGATGGCCTGGTTCACATTTCCCAGTTAGCCAATCATTACGTCGGTGATCCAAGTACGGAAGTGACAATTGGGGATGTCGTGACCGTTTGGGTGTTGAGCGTTGATGAGAATCGGCAACGAATTCAGCTGACGATGCGGACTGATGGTCATGACTAATCAGGAACTACAGCAATTGGTCGAACGAATTTCGTTAGAGAGTTTTGGCAAACCTTTTCGCCACCGTGCCTGGTTCAATGCTAGACTACGAACGACGGGTGGCCGCTACCAGCTCAAGGATCACAGTATTGAAATCAATCCTAAAATGCTAACGGATTACGGCGAAGCGACGTTAGTGGGCATTATTAAGCATGAGCTTTGCCATTACTACTTGCACTTGATGGGACAATCTGGACAACACCGAACGCGCGCTTTTCGGGAATTGCTCCAACAGGTAGGGGGCTTACGGTTCGCCCCGGCGCCGAAGCAGGCACAACCGAAGCCCCGTTCTTGGCAGTTGTACGTGTGCCAGCACTGCGGCCAGAAGTATTACCGCGCGCGGCGAATCGATGTGTCAAAGATGGTGTGTGGGCGATGTCACGGTCGGTTAGTTTGGCAGAAGACGGTCGTGGCGGTGCAACGTCCGCGTTAAAATTAGGAGGTCAGTGAATTATGGGAAAAACAATTATTCGAGTACCAGCAACATCGGCGAACATGGGACCCGGTATTGATTCCATTGGTGCCGCTCTACATTTGTACTTAACGGTCATTATTGAGGAAAAGACGGAACAATGGCGTGTCAACCATGCTTTAGGCACCAGTATTCCACGTGATGAGAATAATCTGATGGTAAAGACGGCGCTGAAAGTCAATCCTAAAATTCAACCCCACCAGCTGACGGTCATGTCAGACATTCCGGTCTCTCGCGGATTGGGGAGTTCCACGAGTGCTGTGATTGCTGGAATTAAGATTGCTAACGAATTGGGCGAAATGGATCTGACAATTTCGGATCAATTGAATTGGGCGGTCAAACTCGGTGGTGAATTGGATAATGTCGCACCTGCCCTGATGGGACAGGCGGCCGTTGCGACGGTCAACGATGGGATCGCTGACGCCATTAAGTTGCCATTGCCCGACCTGCAAGCTCTGGTATTCATTCCAGGACAGAAATTATTGGCGCAAAAGAGTCGTAAGGCATTACCAAAACAGGTATCGTTTGAAACGGCCGTTCATGCTAGTAGCGTGGCGAATGTTCTGGTTGCGGCGCTGTTGAAGGAAGACTGGGAATTAGCGACGAAGCTGATTGAACGCGATGAATTTCATGAACAGGCGCGCTCACAATTGGTGCCTGAATTAAATCAGATTCGCGATGCGGCTCACGAGTTAGGAATTGTCGGGACTTACTTAAGTGGTGCTGGTCCGACTGTTGTGACATTTGGTACATCGGCCCAGTTGACCTTATTGCGGACTAAACTCACGAATGCTGATTTACCAGGTAGTTTGCGCATTTTGGAATTGGATCAAGACGGGGCAACAGTCCTGACGGATGCATAATTTTGAATTTTTTTGAATTAACTTGCAAAAAAATATTGTCACTGCCCGAATCATTTGGTATACTATTTCTTGTGAGTTAATGCGGCCATGGCGGAATTGGCAGACGCGCAAGATTAAGGATCTTGTCCGGGTAATCCGGGTGGAAGTTCGAATCTTCTTGGCCGCATAACGATTATGAAGGCACTGACCGGATTATCTGGTTGGTGTCTTTTTTAGTGATCAGAAGTCAATTGCCCCTGAATGAATTCAGAGGCTTGTCGCTCACGTGTCTTACAACACAGTAGTCCAAAAGGCCTATTAGACACTCCTACTCGTAGTGGCAACATCGTCGGGTAATTGACGGCTACCCGTTTAACTACCAGGTTTACCCGGTAGTCGTTAGCTTTTGAATCTTTGGTCGTTTGACACCGCTCAACCATTCCTGTCCAAGCATCTCAATATTCATTGCGCCCAAGCGGTCATCATTACAACGATACTGGCACTGTGCACACCAATACTCGTGCGTGTCATGATGCCGATTAGTCTTCACAATCAGTCCACACTTTGGACAGCGTTGTGAGGTATATGCTGGTGATACCTTCACGACGGTACTCTGAACCGCTTGTGCCTTATACGTTAGGAATGCTTCCAGTTGGAAAAAGGCCCAGGAACGATGACTGTTACGCAAGGTTTTCGGTAAGTCATCGGTGTTGAAGGTTACGTTGGTCAAATCCTCCAGCACAAAAAGTGTGTGAG
>NZ_BAAFRU010000022.1:0-26457 GCF_045862015.1 Levilactobacillus muriae | reverse complement strand
ATTGTTGTTACTTTTTGTTATAAAAGCGAATTGACTTCGCAAATATTGTTTGGGTTTGATACCAAGTATCAAACCGCCCTACACATATTTGGTTTGTCGAAACAATGTTCAGTTTTCAAAGGTCTACCAAGTTATCAGAGAAGCGATTGCTTCGTGACAACTTTTAAAGTATATCATGCAGTCAAATTAGTGTCAACTGATTTTTTCAATATATTTTGAATAAATATTGAATTTTTGAAGCTCAGTTGAATAAATATTCTCAGCAACGATTACTACTATAGCAATTATCAATCAGGCCGTCAAGCCTTTTCTCAAATTAATTATGTTGCAATCTTTCGTTGCTATTACACTGTTTGCCCTGTAATTGACAACAGAAAATAGTTTACCAATATCTGGGACTATGGTCAAGTGAAAAATGAATATTTACTGAAATTTGTTGTCACTATTGATGCAAATCCCGTCAAATCAGCATTCTTGTCATGCAAAAATACCCACTCCCAGCGACTGCTTCCGGGCTGCCATCTTCAACTGGTCTAGCTAATCTCTGATACGATAGACAGACAAAAACCGTCACCACACAATTGTGATGACGGCTTTATCTCGTTTACTTCAATTCTGGTGCATCAGTCTTGTAGTCTGAAACGGTGCTCTTCCCGTTATTCTGGGCAACAACACTCGTCTTCTCTTTCTTCTCTGCATCCGCCAAACGTTCCATCGCCGGCTTCAGTTTATAGGTAAAGGAGGACTTATCGACCTTCTTAAAGTTCTTCGGTGTATAGAACCGCAGTAGGTCACCATAAATGACCCGGTCAGATAAGGATAATTCAGTCGTCACGTGGTTTTGGAGTTTTGCCACGGTCTTCTTCTGTGCCGCCGTTAACTCAAGCTCTTTCCCAGTCTTCGTATCATAGACTGTTCCCCCGACCTTCATATACTTCGGTGAAACAAAGTTACCATCCCGGAAAGCCACCGTTTGATTACGGTTCTTAGCGAGGAGATCCTGTCCAAATTGAACAGTATCCGTGTTCTTGACGCCTAACAGATCCAATAGGGTTGGCAAGACATCAATCTCCCCACCATAGGTATGCTTAATACCACCCTTCAGTCCATTCGCATGGATCATGAAAGGCACCTTCTGGAACTGCGTCAAATCATAACTCGTGATCTTGTCCTTACCCAACAATTGCGCAATTGCAGGTCGGTGATTATTCGAAATACCATAGTGATCCCCATAAGCAACAATCACACTATTCTTATACAAGCCAACCTTCTTCAGGTAAGTCAAGAATTCCGCGAATGATTGATCGAGGTAGTGGGCCGTTTGTACATAAGGGTCCACAGTCTTGTCCCCGGTCTTCGTTGCTGGAAAGTCGGTATTCTTCTTATCCAGCTCATAGGGGTAGTGGTTGGTCAGCGTAATCAGCTTGGCATAGAACGGCTGCGGGAGCTGTTCGATATACTTCGCCGACTGCTTAAAGAAGATCTTATCCTTCAGACCGTACCCAACACTGTACCCGGGCTTCTCCGTATAGTAACTAGAGCTAAAGAAGTACTGGTAGCCCCATGACTTATAGGTGTTGTCTCGGTTCCAGAAACTTGGCACATCCCCATGGAAGGCAGCCGTTGTATACCCATCTTCTTGACTCAGGATAGCTGGCGCTGCTTGGAAAGTGTTCTGTGTCCCATAGGTGGTCATCGCTGACCCCTGTGGTAACCCAAACAAGGAGTTCTCCAGCATCATTTCAGCATCGGAAGTCTTCCCTTGTGCCACCTGGTTGTAAAAGTTATCAAACGACAACGTGTTGTTGTTATGGTAGAACTTGTTCAACGTTGGGGTAACCTCCTTCCCATCAACCTTGTAGTCGATCAGAAATTGTTGGAAACTCTCCAAATGAATAATAAAGACATTTTTGCCCTTCTCCTTGCCATAGTACGACACGTTAGGACTAACCCGATTCTGCTTCAAGTATTTCAAAACACTCTTCATATCGGAAGCGTTGGCACTCGCCCGGGTCGCGCTTTCCTTCTGCGTCTGGTACGCGTTGAAGGCAGCATATTCATTCAGCCCCAGGTACTTCACGATATAGTTGTTATCAAACGTCCGCGTCAACAGACCAGAACGATCCGCATTGGCCATCCCAAACTCTGCAAACATCAATGCGAATGACAGCACTGTCAGTGAGAAGGCATACCGCCGTTTAAACGGTCGCGCATCAATTCTGATCACATGTGTCACCAGTAAGATAATCAAGATAATAATATCAACGTAAACAAAGAAATCATAGAGATGGGTGATCTGTGCCAGACTCTTGCCCAGATTATTCCCAACAGAACTCGACCCCTTCATGATCCCGAAGGACAGGAAGTCAGAGAATTCCCGGTAATAAACCACGTTGGCAAAGATCCACGTAGACTCTAACACATCAATGATCAACATTAACCAATAAGCTAATCTCCCCCGAAAGTACAGGGCGATTCCGAACACCAACAGAGTGGCCGGTACTGGGTTAATGAACAGTAAAAACTGTTGAACACTCCCCTTGGCACCCAAGGTAAACTCGGTCTGATAGGCAATGTAAGTTTTTACCCAAAATAAAACGACGATCAACAGGAAAAATCCCATTCGGGTGTTTAACCAGTTCGTCTTCCGCTTGAAAAAGTTCGCCATTACGACTGCCTCCACATAAGAATTAACATCTCTCAAGTATAGCGGATATTGCGAGGTAATCAATCCGATTCCAGAACCTTTGGAAAAAATTCAATCTTTCATCATTATAAAAAAACAAAACTATGGTAGCCCATAGTTTTGTTAGTTGTCCGTCAATAAATCAAACAGCTCAATAGCAACTAAATCGATGTTATCAAACTCAAAAGTTGTCTCCGGATTGTGTTCAGTTAAAGTGTACGTGTGCGTTGCCTGGTTGAATACGACCGTGGCTTGCTCAACGCCTTCCTTTTCAAAACGACGGGGTTGTGGCTCGTCGGTGGCATCCTCTTGCATCGCCTTTAAGCGATTGATAATGCCAATCAATTGAGATTCTTCCATGGTTGGTCCCCTTTCTAGCTTTCCATAATGATTTTACCAAACTTATGGCCGGATGACACGCCCTAATGCAGAAAATCTCAGGGAAATCACAAATCCGACTCTTCGACGACCTTGTCAGGCCGGATGACCATCGCCACCAGACCAGCCAGCATCCCAAAGTAGTAGGTCAATAAGCGCCATAAAATCATCGCTAAGACCAGCTTACTATTTGATGTAATATAACTCCTAAAGATCATTTCAAAACTGTACTCGGCCCCACCAGAGCCCCCTGGAATTGGAAACAGGGAGATCACCATCACGATGAGAATATGGAAACTCGTAACCATGACAATGTTGGCCGAGGTGTAGCCAAGTGAGAGCATAATAAAGTACGGAATCAGATAGTAGAAAGCCAGCTGGAAGAAGGTAATCACAAAGACCCGTAGCATCAGCTTACCTTTCCCACTGATCCGCACACTTTCCGCATAAAAGGAGTCAATCTTACTATTTAGGTTATCCTCGATCCGGCGGAACCGTTCTGCCTTCATGAACCAATGGAAGGGATACAGGACGACCCCCACCATCTTCTTTGTGAACGAGTACCAGAACATAATCATCAATAGGCCCACGATGACGGCCAAGTGAATCGTAAACCCAAAGACTACCAACCACGACAACGCGTGGAGCTTATCCTGAATCTGTTGAAACCCGATGATCAACGCAATAATAAAGTTGATGACGATCATCGATTGGTAGACCACGAATTTCATCAGTAAGACCGAGCTGGCCTTACCAGCATCGATCCCGGTCTGCATCAGCGCAAAAAGTTGCGCTGGCTGCCCACCTGAAGAAAACGGCGTGATACCGTTAAACAGTTGTTCCACCAAGGGAATCCGGACAGCATCCTTGAATGTGAAGCCCTCGATCCGATCGGAAATAAAAACCTTCACGATCCACGACTCCAAGCCCAGATACAGGAGCATGCAGAGAATGGCGACCCCAAACCACCAAAAGTTGATGTGAACAAAATCATTGACTAAAACTGAAAACTTAATGTCACGGAGTGAATACGCAAAAATGGCAATCCCCAAGAGTAACATTAACGCTAATACCCATTTATTTCGTCGTGACATGCAGTTTACCTCTCTTTTGCTTGCTGCGTATAGAACTTCCGCCAGATCTCGGTGAGGTGTTCCTCAGAGTAACGGTCGGCGGCATCGAGACTCTGCTGATGCCAATGTGCCAGTGCTACTGGATCATGTGGCAGACGCTGGAGTTGTGCATTCATGTCATCGTAATCCTTAGCTGGTTGGTAATCCCCGGCGATAATCGCCTGATACAGGTCCAGATCCCGTAAGAGAACTGGTGTCCCCGTACTGAAGGCCTCTAGAACCGACATTGGAAAGAGTTCGTTAAAGGATGGTAACAGGAATAGGTCGGCTAAATTATAGTAGTCAACCAATTTAGCCCGATCAACGATCCCAGGAAAACTCAGGTTAGCCGGTGGATTGTCAACGACTTTCTTCAACTCGGTATAACCATCCGTCATCCGTCCGAAGGAGAAGCCCCCGGCCCAGATGAACTGAATCTCCGAATTATGTCGCGCAAGCTTGATAAAGTCAAACAAGCCTTTACGCTCCTGAATCTGACCGATACCCAGTACCGTAAAACGCTTCGTATCGTATCCGTATTGCGTCCGCAAAGCAGTCTTTCGAGCGGCATCGACCGGATAAAATTCCTTACGACTCACGAAGTTAGGAATATACGTCACCCGTTCAGCGGGAATCCCGTAGGCCACCAGCTTAGGAATAAAGGTCGGATTGACCACAACAATATGGTCCATCCGGCGATAAAAAGCAATCACATATTTATAAAAGATTGACCGGAACGGTTGTGGGATTTTTAGACTTCCCTCCAACGTTTCAGGCAAGAAATGAACATAACCAATCTTCCGACCGCGCCCGGGCAGAAAAGTCGACAGGTAATAAGTCGGATTAATCGTATGGTAATGCGTCACATCGACCCGTCCATACTTGTTAACCGTCACGTCAAACTCATCCTTGAGCCGTGTCGCCAACAGATTCATCAATTCATTATAAGCACTTCCCACACCCTGTCCCTTGACGGAATCAGCCTTGGAAAACATGTTAATTTTTAGCATCCAATTGCTCCTCTAATCACTAAAATCTGGGGTATCTTCATGCGTCGCTTCGTAACTCGCCTGAGCATCCTGATAGAACTCAATGACCCGTTGGCCAAAGGTATCAGCAGAGATCTCCGCTAGCTTACGCGCCAGCAGGTCGGGGTCCTGTTCCTCATCCCCATGCTTCAGGTAATCAACGACATTTGTGACCATCTCGTCCTCGGTCTTGAAGGTCACCCCAAGTGTCCGTTTCGACAGCAACTCATCGGTATACGGGCTCGTCATGACCACGATCTTCGTTCCGGCCGCCATGGCCTCAATATAGGTTAGACCCTGTGACTCCGAATCGGACGAAGACAGGAAGACATTTGCCATGTGATAGTATCGGAAAACATCGTTATTATTCACTTGACCAGTAAATGAAATATGATCCGTCAGACCAGCATCCTTTACCTGTTGTTCGAGATCTTCCTTAGCCGGACCATCGCCGACAATCAAGAGCTGTGCATTGGGAACTTCCGCCAGAATTCGTGGCATAGCCGCAATACTTTCCTTAATATTCTTCTCGTAAGCCAGACGACTTAACGACAGAATTACCGGTGTATCCGGTTGATAGCCCAACTCACGTCGTAGATTGGCCGTATCAGGTTGTTCATACTGATGGAGGTTGACCCCGGTGGGAATAATCCGAATTGGTGTCTTGACCCCATAATCAGTTAAGGTCGTTAACACCCGATCACTCGGCGCCACCACCCCAGTCAGGTGATAACAAAAGGCCAGAGTCGCTTGCTTAACGTGCACGGGCTTCAAAATCTTTCCGTTCGCTACATAATGCAAGTAATCCTCGTACATGGTGTGGTAAGTATGTAGACAAGGAATCTCCAGGTTCCGCGCCACAAACTTCCCGATCCACCCCATCGAGAATTCCGTCTGAGTGTGGACAATATCTAAATTTAATTCTTTGGCAATTTGATAAGCTTGAAAAAGCCCCCGCACTGCTATCCGCCGTTCCGTGAATGATACGAATGGAATACTTGAAAAACGAAAAACATTCCGCTCATAAACGTTGCGTTCCACGTTTGGATCGGTCGTGGTAAAAATATAGACCTGGTGCCCCTGCTTTTCCAGTTGATCACGCAGCGTCTTAATCGACGTTGCAACCCCACTTACTTGAGGGAAATAGGTATCTGTAAATAAGCCAATGTTCATCGCCAATCCCCCTTGCGTCTGTGTTTGGCTAAAAAGATTTAGAGCTTCGCTTTGTACAATCATCACAATTATATGGGTTTGGCTAGGGGATTGCAAACCTCAGCGGCTATCGCAAGAAAATCTCATCATTTGGCCATTCTTACGCGCTTACATTTCAGACACCCGTCGAACAATTCTGGTGGGCATTCATTCTTACCATTCACCGCCAATCCCCGCCCGCTAGTGTTTGGACGTGATCCGGGATGTGTCCACCAGCAGACTGGGACTCGTTTCGTGTCGTCACCACAACTAAAAAGGACATCCCGAATAAAACGGATGCCCTTCACTCATATTCAGTTTATTTCAGCACGTCAGGAACAGCCGCTTGAACCATGGTAACGACTTCCTGACTGGTACTGGCGGAATTAACCGTCGTTTCTGCCAATGCCACCAACTCATGGGCATCTAACTGACCAATCAACTGACGCGTCTTAGCAATCGCACTCGGCGCCATAGAGAATTCGTCAAGGCCCATCCCTAGCAAGAGCGGTAATGCGATCGGATCCCCCGCCATTTCTCCACACATGGCAACGGGAATCCCCCCCGCATGTCCGGCCGAAATAACGTTATCGATCAAGCGCAGAATCGCCGGATGATACGGCTGGTAAAGATAAGCGACGTTCTGATTGGTCCGATCAGCCGCCAGAGTATACCCGATCAGGTCGTTGGTCCCAATGCTCATGAAATCCACTTCATTCGCAAACCGGTCGGCCAACAATGCCGCTGCTGGCACCTCAACCATCATACCCACGGCAATTTTGCCCATGGGCACCCGCTTTGCCGTTAATTTAGAGCGTTCATCGTCGTAAATTGCCTTGGCCTGCCGTAGTTCATCCAACGTCGCAATCATCGGGAACATGATGCTCAAATGACCAAACGCCGACGCGCGAATCAAAGCTCGCAATTGACTTCGAAAGACCTGCTGATGTGCAAGGCTCTGGCGAATGGCGCGTGCCCCCATAAAGGGATTAGCCTCGTTCTGTGATGGCCGATAAGGGAGTTCCTTATCGCCCCCCACATCTAATGTACGAATGACCACCGGCCGAGGCGCCATCGTCTCTAGCACCTGGCGATAAATGGCGAACTGTTCGTCTTCAGTCGGCAGGTGCTGCGCGTCCAAATATAAAAATTCGGTTCGGAATAAGCCAACGCCTTCGGCACCACCAGCCGTCACCCGGGCCAAATCAGCCACAGTTCCCATATTAGCAGCTAGTGTCACACCCACGCCGTCTTTGGAGACCGTCTCGTGATGCGCCAATTCATCCAGTCGCTGTTGATTTTTCACGCGTTGGACCATGGCCCGTCGCGCGACGGCAATCTCATCTGCCGTCGGTCCGACCATGACGTTTCCCTGGGTGCCATTGACCACAACTAACTCGCCATTGGTCAACGTCTGAGTTGCCACCTGAGTTCCCACGACTGCCGGCAAATTCAACGACCGTGCCAAAATTGAGGAATGGGACGTACGGCCACCGGCATCGGTGATAAATCCCAAAACCTGTTGTGGGTTGACCGCTACCGCCTCACTAGCAATCAAATCGTGTGTGACCACGACAACGGGATGGTTAATCAGTGCCAAATCCGGTAGGGTGACCCCCAGCAGATGGGCTGTTAAGCGTTTTGCCACAGTCTGCCAGTTGGTCAGACGATCCTGTAAGTAAGGATTGTCGACCAATTCTGCGAGTTCTTCCTCGATTGTTGTGGTGACCAGTGCGACCGCAAATTCAGTATTCGCATGTCGCTCTCTGATATTTAGTTCAACGTGTCCCATCAGGTCCTGATCCTTTAACATGGCAATTTGTGCAATAAAAACCTGGGCACGGTCAGCACCCAGGTTTTTATTTACACGAGTTTTTATCGTCTCAATCTCTGAAACGGTTGCTTCAAGGGCCTGATGGAATCGATTTAATTCGTAATCAAGATTAGTGACTGTCTGCTGAGAGACGTGAAGGTCTGGCTCGTCCAGTCGGTAAACCCGACCGCAAGTCACCCCATCACTGGCAGCAATCCCCTTGAGCATCGTCTTCATTAGTCAGACAAACCCTCTTTAGTCATTGTTTCAGCAATAGCAGTCATTGCATCAGCTTCGTCTTCACCGTCAGTCGTAATGGTGATGTCAGCGTTTTGGCCAACACCTAAAGACATAACACCCATGATAGACTTCAAGTTAACGGACTTGTCTTGGTACTGCAAGCTAACTTCAGAACTGAACTTACTTGCTGATTGTACCAATAAAGTAGCTGGACGTGCATGGATACCAGTTTCTGCTGTAACATGAAATTCGCGTTTTTCCATAATTGATCGATCTCCTTTAAGCTTAGGTTGACTACTTACCGACACGACTCGCCTTGACCTTGCGCATTGGCCAAACAACCATTCAACGAGTCACGCCTACCTACTAAGAATATCAATGTAAGCCACAAATTACAAGTTATACATGAACCGCTTTCATCAAAAAAACGTTATTCGCCGTCATTTCCGGCGTCATGATCGTAGTGGTAGATGAGTTTCCCGTTCTTTTCGGCCTTACCCACAACCCGTTTCCGCGTTTCGTATGCCATAAAAGCTTTTTGAAATGCTGGGAAGTCTGCCGGTGTGACTTCAAACTGCGCAATTTTCTTATCTTTCAATTGATTCATTAAATCCGTAAAGTCTCGTTCCACTATTTTTCCTCCCGCTCTCTTTTTCTGAGTATAACCAACACTTGTCTTCCGCGACTGCCAGAATTTCAAATCGACGATCACCTTGTAACAACCTTAATCTACTTCCCATCACTACTAAATCACTAAGGCCTTTACGTTATCGTCAACGACGTGTCTTGCGGCCTAATAGGTTCCAGTTACCAGATTTAGTTACGTCTCATGGTAAGTTTTACCGTCAATCTCAGTACGCCTATTATATCACGTCCACAACACTTTCCGATTGCGTTCTCCCCTATCTTACGGGCCAAACACGTGTCGGTCAAAGCTTATCCAAAAAGAATTTTCAATTTTGAAATGTTCATTTTAGCATTCTATTAGTGAGAGTGCTAAAATGAAGGCGTTCGTTAGAAATCCCCCGTAATATCGTGCATTTATCGTGCAAACAAAATACTTGCACGTCCAGATGAACGCGGTATAATGTGGTCAATGGTCAAGAAAGGTCAAACACTTTTCGAAGACCCGTGGAATTTCCACGAGAACTCCAGGCAAGAAAGGAGACGACAAGATGCTATGTCAAAATTGCCACCGCAATGAAGCAACGATTCACCTTTACATGAGTGTAAACGGGCAGCGGCAACAAGTTGACCTATGCCAAAATTGTTACCAGCTGCTGAAACAGCAACAATCAAACGATTCTGGAAATGGAGGTGGCCGTATGGCACAAGATCCATTCGGCTTTAATAACCTGGACGATATTTTCCGGGCTATGCAAGGCGGCGACAACAACCAAACTAATAATTTCCGACAGGACTCCGGACAAGGTCGACCAACCCAACCTTCTGGCAACCAGGGCGGTTCCGGTAATGGCTTACTCAGTCAATACGGATTGAACCTCACCCAGTTGGCAAAGGATGGTAAAGTTGATCCCGTTATTGGCCGGGACAAAGAAACGGCACAAGTCATCGAGATCCTTAACCGGCGGACGAAGAACAACCCTGTGTTGATTGGAGAAGCCGGTGTTGGGAAGACGGCGGTCGTTGAAGGCCTTGCGGAACGGATTGTCGAAGGCAACGTTCCCCAAAAGCTCGCCAACAAGCAAATTATTCGCTTAGACGTTGTGTCATTGGTCCAAGGAACTGGTATCCGTGGCCAATTCGAGCAACGTATGCAACAGTTGATGAAAGAAGTTCAAGCTAATCCCGATATTATCCTATTTATCGATGAAATTCACGAGATCATGGGTGCCGGGAATGCCGAAGGCGGTATGGATGCTGGTAACGTTTTGAAACCAGCCCTCGCCCGTGGTGACTTTCAATTGATCGGTGCAACCACGCTGAGTGAATACCGTGATATTGAAAAGGATCAGGCTTTAGCACGGCGGTTCCAACCCGTAACGGTTGACGAACCCAGTGCTGACGAAGCCGTTAAGATTTTAAAAGGCATTCAAAAGAAATACGAAGATTACCACCACGTTCACTACGACGATGACGCCATTGAGGCTGCCGTTCGTCTATCTGATCGGTATATTCAAGACCGGTTCTTACCAGACAAGGCCATTGACCTGTTGGATGAGGCTGGTTCTCGGAAGAACTTAACCATTAACATCGCCGACCCTAAGGCCATTGATGAAAAGATTAAGTCTGCCGAAGCACAGAAGCAAGCCGCCTTGAAGCAGGAAGACTATGAAAAGGCCGCCTACTACCGTGACCAAGTCACCAAGTTGGAGAAGTCCAAGGAAACTGCCAAGGATGCCGACCAAAACGCTTCCGCCGAAGTTACGGTCAAGGATATGCAAGACATCGTGGAAGAAAAGACCAGCATTCCTGTCGGTGAATTGCAAGCCAAGGAACAGCACCAACTCAAGAGTTTAGGTGCGGACCTTGAAAAGCACGTCATCGGCCAGAATGAGGCCGTCGACAAGGTTGCTCGGGCTATCCGGCGGAACCGAATCGGTCTGAACGGCACTGGTCGTCCAATTGGGTCCTTCCTCTTCGTCGGTCCAACCGGTGTTGGGAAGACGGAATTAGCCAAGCAATTGGCCAACGAACTCTTTGGTTCTGAAGACGCGATGGTTCGTTTCGATATGTCTGAGTACATGGAGCCGCATTCCATTTCTAAGCTAATCGGGTCACCACCTGGCTATGTTGGCTACGAAGAAGCTGGCCAGCTTACCGAGCAGGTTCGCCGTCATCCTTACACATTGATACTGTTGGATGAAATTGAAAAGGCCCATCCCGACGTCTTGAACATGTTCTTACAAATTCTGGACGACGGCCGGTTGACCGATTCTCAAGGCCGGACGGTTTCCTTCAAGGACACACTGATCATCATGACCAGTAACGCCGGTACCGGTGACGCCGAAGCCAACGTTGGTTTTGGAGCCGCCGCTGAAGGTACCACGCACTCTGTTCTGGGGAATCTGACCAACTACTTCAAGCCAGAATTCTTAAACCGGTTCGATGATATCGTTGAGTTCAATTCTCTGAGTATGGAAAACTTGATGCACATCGTTGACTTAATGATTGTTGACGTTAACCAAATGTTGGCGGGCCAAGGCCTCCACATTCACGTTACCGCGCCGGTCGAGGAACAATTGGTCAAGAAGGGCTACAATCCTGCAATGGGTGCTCGGCCACTCCGGCGAGTGATTCAAGAAGAGATTGAAGATCGAATCGCCGACTTCTACTTGGACCACGGGGACGTTAAGAACCTCGTTGCCAAGATTGAAGACGGTAAGATTACATTGGCTGCCGACACGGACGCTAATGCGGAAGCTAGTGACACAAGTTCAAGTAACGCTTAATTATGAATTTCCGAAGGTGTACAGCCATGAGAGCTGTGCACCTTTTTTGATGACTGCAAAAGGTTGAAAGATGAAATATTGGCAACATTGTCTAAACCAGCCGACTTACCGTTCACCAAATTTAGGGGGTGGGTAGGACGCTGTCAGCCTGAGAAGCGGTCTGCCAGTTCGCTTTGAACCGCCCTCCTCTCGGTGATAATCCGCCCGCTAGGCGTATCGGCCGAAATCTGACAACGTTCACATGTTGGCCTGACCGGGAAAAATGGTATACTAGATTTTAAAGGAAACTTCTGGAGGTGAATGGCATGGCTTTTTTTGACTGGTTACGACGATTGATTGAACCGAAACCCCAACGTGAAAATATACCGCAACCGGTAGCACCACAACGCCGTCATCAACCAATCCCAGCTCCAGCAGAACCCGTTGCTCCCAGCCAGCCAGCCGTGACGCCTCCCGTTCTGACCGACCACGCCATCACCTTAAAGCCAGCCCACCAACCGCAGCCCGAACCAACTGCCACCTTGGTAATTCGTTTGGTGGATGAACACAATCGCCCGCTGCAACCGGCACTCATCTTAACGGGATCACTTAATCATCCCGTCCACTGTCGGTTTCCAGAAATTCCAGGGTACGCACTCTCACGGATTCATGGCTTCACGCAGGACTTCATCAGCACGTATGGTCTGACAACTGCTATCTACCGTCGATTACTGGGTAAACCGATCATCGCCTATCTGGTCGACTTTGACTCCGGTCGGCTCTTGGCGCTTCCCCAGATTCATCGGGGTGCACTTTCCACGACTTACGCCCTAACGCCTCCTGTCGTCAATGGCTATCACATCTTCCAAGCACAAGGCCCACAACGTGGTAAATTTTCTACGTGTGTCCAACGCGTCGTGTACTTCTATCGACTCGACAGCTGGGAGACCGTCCAGCACGTTCATCAGTATGTTTTCCTACAGGCGGATCATCTGGTCTATGATGAACCAAATGGGACTGCATACGGCTACCAATTCCCAGCTGATTCGCTCTGGCGGTTATTCATGATTATCACATTGACAGATGGTTCGGTCTGGTTCAATCTCGGTGGCAATCAGTGGTTAACGGCAACCGATACGGCTCGTCGTGATCATCAGCTGGCGCATCCTGCCCTGGCACAAAAGCGGTCCTGGCATCCCAAGGACTTCGCCCGGATTGGGTCGGTCGATTACGTTCCTGGTGCTTCAGTCTCCATTTATACGGAACCCTATGGCGAGACTGCTGGTCAATTGGAACACGGCGAACCGTTGGATATTCGCGGTCGCATTATCGATGATCAGCAATTGATCTGGTACCAGATTGGGCCAGAAGCTTACATCAACGCGCGTTATGTGCGGCTAGCCCCTGTCGAAACTATTTAAGAAAAAAATAAAGTGCCACCGCAAAATTTGCAGTGGCACTTTTTTGATGCGATAAAATTATTAGAATTCAGCGTTACCTGGGGTCCGTGGGTAAGGGATCACATCGCGGATGTTTTCCATCCCCGTCACGTACATCAGCAACCGTTCAAACCCAATCCCGTAACCGGAATGCTTGGTTTCACCGTACTTCCGCAGGTCCAAGTACCATTGGTATTCTTCTTGTGGTAAGTGGTTGACCTTGATCTTCTTAGCCATTTCAGCCTGCCGTTCTTCACGTTGACTACCACCAATCAATTCACCAATACGGGGAACCAATAAGTCAGCGGCCGCAACGGTCTTACCGTCGTCGTTGTCGCGCATGTAGAAGGCTTTGATCTCACGGGGGTAATCCGTCAGGAAGGTTGGACGCTTATAGACCTGTTCGCACAGGTAGCGTTCGTGTTCAGCCTGTAAGTCGAGTCCCCAGTACACGGGAACATCAAACTTAACGGGGGCTTTTTCCAACTCTTCGATAGCTTGCGTGTAGGTAATCTGCGCAAACTTTTCATCGATTGTCTGGTGAAGACGGTTCAACAGGTCCTCATCCACGGCACCGTTCAGAAATTCCAGCTCATCCTTGGCGTGGGCTAAGAGGTACTTAACCACGTGCTTCAGAAGGCTTTCAGATTCATTGATCACATCCTGCAGGTCGGCAAAAGCCATTTCTGGTTCAATCATCCAGAATTCTGAAGCATGCCGGGCCGTGTGCGAGTTTTCTGCCCGGAAAGTTGGACCAAATGTGTACACATTCCGTAAGGCCAAAGCGAAGGCTTCTGCGGGAAGCTGACCACTGACCGTCAAGTTTGTTTCCTTCTTGAAGAAGTCTTGACTGTCGTCAACCTTGCCGTCGTCAGTCTTAGGCAAATTGTTCATGTCTAACGTGGTGACCCGGAACATTTCCCCGGCTCCTTCGCTATCACTGCTGGTAATAATTGGTGTGTTCACGTAGGTGAAGTCATTTTCCTGCAAGTATTGGTGAACGGCGAAGGCCGTCAGTGAACGAATCTTGAAGACCGCGTAGAACGTGTTGGTCCGTGGCCGTAAGTGGGCCATTGTCCGCAAATATTCGTAGGAGTGCTTCTTCTTTTGCAGAGGGTAATCGTTGTCGGAAGCCCCTTCAAGTACAACTTCTTCGGCGTGAACTTCGAAAGGCTGCTTAGCATCCGGCGTGTAAACAACCGTCCCAACCACCTTAATCGTCGAGCTCAGTGGCAACTTCGTCATTTCAGCGTAGTTCTCCAGGTCACTCTTCATGACGATCTGAGCGTGCTTCAAGCAAGACCCATCGTTTAATTCGATAAAGCCCACGCGCTTAGACCCTCGCACCGTCTTCACCCAACCGTGCAGAACAACTTGTTCATCTTCGGCAAAGTGCCGATCACTAAATAAATCTTTAACCAAAATTTCTGTCATCATATTCTCCTTCTGTCATACCCATAAAAAAAGATCCATCATCCCTATCACTAGGGACGAAAGATCTTTCCGCGGTACCACCCAAATTGTTTTTAATTCAAAACCAACTTTAAACAACGTACTAACATACGTTCCGCTTAATAACGTGGCGGGCACGGCGCGGCCTACTCTTGATTCAGCCTGCAACGAAAGCGGGGTTATCCAAATTGGGCGATCAACTAAGCTCTCACTATCCTTAGTTCGCTAGGCACCGGTGACCAATTTGACATTATCCGTTTCAATGTTTTTCAATTTATGCAACTGTTGTCAGATTAGCACAAATCGTAGCGCGACACAACCGAAATCTCTCCGTGAGGTGGTGGAAATCCGTTGTTCTCTCATCTAATCTTTAGTCTTCAACCAACCGATTTCCCAATGACTGGAAACGCTGACCCCAGCGCTTCTTGACTTCCAAGACAAACGTGGGGATAAAGACGCCGATCACAACTAGTACCCAGCCACTGACTGGCAATGTCACGAGGCCAAAGAGTCCTTGGAGTCCTGGAACCACTGCCACGACAATCAGTAAGCTAATCGTGATGAGTAGTGCCCGGTTAAGTCGAGGGTTCCGCTTAAGACTCCCCCGCGTCAACGGCTGGCGGTCCTTAATAGCGTAGATATCGATCATGGACCCAATTGCCAGAATCAGGAAGGTTATCGTCATGCCGACCGCTGGCTGGTTAGCAGCCAGGACGAAGCGTCCTAACCCATATGCACCCAGTGTCAGGAACGTAAACGTTACCGCCCGAGTCGCAAGCCGGCCACCCAGCCCACGAGCGAAGAGACTTTCGTCGTTGGCCACCGGTGGCTGTTGCATTGCAGCTTTTTCGCCAGGCTCCCGACTTAGGTAGAAGCCAGGAATCCCATCGGCTAGGACGTTGATCAGTAGGAGTTGTTCTGCCAGGAGTGGTGCGCCCCAGCCCATCAGGACTGAACCGACCATTAGGAAGATTTGTGCGAAGTTGACTCCCACTAGGAATTCCACGGCCTTAAGGATGTTTTGGTAGACCGTCCGCCCTTCCCGTACCGCTGAAATGATGGTAGCAAAATTATCATCCGTTAGCACCATATCCGCAGCACTCTTGGACACTTCCGTCCCGGTGATTCCCATGGCGATTCCCACGTCAGCAGCCTTCAAGGCCGGCGCATCGTTCACGCCATCTCCGGTCATGGCCACTGTAGCCCCAGTCTTCTGCCACGCTTGAACAATTCGAATCTTATCGGTTGGTGATACCCGAGCATAGACCGCAATATCCTTAATCTGCGCATCGAGCTCGGCATCCGTCAAAGTTCGAAGCTCATCCCCTGACATCACCAGTTGACCCGGTGACAGTAACTCAATTTCTTTGGCGATAGCTTCAGCTGTCACCATGTGGTCTCCGGTAATCATGATTGGCTTGATGCCAGCAGCCTTGGCTTCCCGAATCGCCGTAATCACCTCCGGCCGTGGTGGATCAATCATCCCCACGATACCAGCAAACGTCAGATGCTGTGTCAGGTCGGCCCAATTGATAGTGTCACCTGCCGGCACGATCTTGTAGCCGACCGCCAGGACCCGTAGGGCATTTTGACCGAACGTATCATGTGTTCGTTTGGCTTGTGCAAATTCTGCGGGATTCCAGTCGACTGGCAACCGGTCAAAGGCCCCTTTGACCACAACCAATCGCCGACCATCCTTGAGTTGGTGAAGCGTCGCCATCGTCTTCTTCGTGGAGTCAAATGGGTCTTCGGCTAACCGAGGAGCCGTGACCTCAAAGTCCTTACGACTGGTGTCATGTTTCGCTAGCCAGCGAACAATTGCTAGTTCAGTGGGGTCACCCACCGTCTCTTCCTCGCCATTGATCGTTTGAATCTCGGCGTTGGTCGCTAATCCCAGGTAACGCATGAGGTCCTTACCAGCATGGGTCATTTCCGTCGCCGGAGCAGCTGACTTGGCACCTGGCGTCCAGTAGCGTGTAATCGTCATTTGATTCTGCGTCAGCGTTCCTGTCTTGTCGGAAGCAATCACGTCGACGCCACCAATGGTTTCGACCGCGTTAACACGCCGCATGATGGCGTTACGCTTGGCCATCCGCTTTACACCGTGTGCCAGACTGATTGTCACGATGATTGGCAACGTTTCAGGAACCGCCGCCACGGCCAGAGAGATTCCAATCATGAGGCTATCGGCTAACCCCTGATTCTGCATCCAAATACTTAGAGCGAAGATAGCCATCCCGCCCATCACGGCGAAGGTCGTCAGCCAACCCGAGAGACGGTTCAATCGGCCTTGCAATGGTGTTGCCCGCTTCTTCGTTTTATTCAGAAGACCGGCAATCTGACCCAGTTCCGTCGCCATCCCAGTCGTCACGACTTGAATGACTGCCGTTCCAGCCGTCACTGCGGTCCCAGAGAAAACTTGTTGGCTTTCCTTGGCGCTGTCTGGCTTGTGTAACGCCAGCTTCTCCACAGGAACACTCTCACCAGTCAGAACGGCTTCATCCACAGCTAAATTGGTACTGGACAAGACCACCCCATCGGCTGGCACTTGATCCCCAGCCTTCAACAGGACCAGGTCTCCCGGAACCACGTCCTTCGCGTCAATCGTCTGGGCAATATTTTCCCGTCGTACGGTCGTCGTGGGCAGACTCATCGATTGTAAAGCCGCCAGTGCCTTTTCAGCCGAAGCTTCCTGGTACATGCCAATAATCACGTTGATAACCAGGATTGACCCGATCACAATTGATTTCGTCCAACCGCCGCCTTGGAATAATGCCATGTAACTAGCTAAGGCCACGGCAAATAATAGCACGAGTGAAGAAACGTCAGCCAGATGGTGGCCAATTTGACGCCAGATACTTGGCTTTTTAGCCGCTACTAATTGATTGCTGCCGAACTCTTGCCGACGTGTCTGCGCGGCCTCTGTCGTCAATCCCTCTTGGGGCGTTAAGTTTAAGGTGGTCATCTCTTTTCTCTTCATAAGTCGCTCCTCCGTTGAATAAATAATTTATCGTTTTAATTACCATACTCTTATTAAACCGTAAAAGTTTGGCTAGACTACGGGAGAATTGTGAAGAAATATAGAACATTGTATTTTCTGTTTACTATATGGCCTATCATGGTGTACAGCGGTCGCCGTACGTGCAATGCCTCATTTTATAATTTTAGTAATGTTCACAGCAGCAACTGTCAGGCCCCTAAATTTACGAGGCGTCATAGTTGCCATGCGCAATCAGATACCCTAGAATCAACTTAATGACTATTGGCCATCATGAATTGGGCCCCGCAGAAAGGAAGCATTGGTGTGAAATTAATCAGACGCCTGCTCATCGTGACCCTCTTGGCAGTGGGCCTCTTCATTCTCAGCAACTGGCAGGTTCTTTCGACACAGTTCACCTATTACCAGACGGCCATCACGGGCCTCTTCACGCATCAAACAACGCGTAAAGCTGATAACTACCAGACCAGTGGCTATATTCTCCGTAACCCCAAGGATGCAACCACCAAGACCGGTGCCGCTGATACCCCGGTGGAGAGTGCTGTCCAGGGACTACTCCTCCAACAAAAATATTATTATCACTACACAGCAGATATGCCGGTCAAAGCCCGCGCTGTCTTCGCCGATGCGGTCAAAATCTATAACCAACCGGGTATCGTCCAGCTGACTGAGGGCCCCGGATCAACTAAGACCAACCGGATCACATTCGGTGTCTACCACCGCAAGGAAACCGGTAAGAAAAATACGATCGAATTGGGACACGGTGGTCCGCAGATCACTCAGCGGATCAGTTGGCAAGGAATCCTGACCACCAATATGGCGACGGCCAAACTCAACGCCACCTACCCCCAATCTTTTAAACGATCAGTAGCCGTTCACGAGCTCGGGCATGCCCTGGGACTCGATCACAGTTCAGATAAGACTTCCGTCATGACCCCAATCGATCAGGGCCGCACCCAATTATCGTCGGCCGATCTGAAGAGTCTCCAGGCCATTTACGATAAAGGTTAAATTAGCCAAACTGTCTCTTACGCCATACAAATAGCGTCCCCACTGACTTTTCAGCCAGAATGGGAACGCTATTTGTATTTTAACTAAAGGTTGCAAGTTTCAAAATACTTATTATGACTGTTATCACAACGATACTGGGCCTAAAATTAGGCAACATCGTCTAGTCATCGCCTTACCGGCCAGCAGATATGGGCTGATCGATGCGAACAGCCAGCGGAATCCCTGGCAGCCGGAGTGTGGCCATTGCCACTAATTTAGCAATGACCAACATCCAACCCATCATTGCTTACAGGTTAATATCCATGTTGAAGGTCAGGTGAGACAGCGTTAGACCCTTTTCGATGAGGCCATTAGTGAACGTCGTTGTCGCCTTCCGCATATCGGCCGTTACTTGATGATTTTGCGTTGTCAGAAAGGCCGTCAACTCATCACCAGACAGACTCTTGGCGCCTTTCAGTGCTTGGTCCACGTGAGTCCGTAAGCTTTCCTTAGCGGCCGTCACATAGTCCGTGTCCTGTTCGATAAAGTCAATGTAGTGAGATTCCACGATCATCGACAACTTTCGATACATCCAGTAGGCACTGGCGTCATCCAGATGGACGGGCGTGCTGCTGTATGAAGGATCCGTATCGGTGGCATTCGCAAAGAACGGTACATATGGACTAAAGGCTGGTACACCAAAACATACCCACATAATGGCGGAACTTTCCTTTGGCACGTCGTTACGGAGTTGTAAGACGTGGGAATTCTGCGTCCGGTTCATCGAAATTGGCCGGAACTTCAGACGGTCGGCATCGTCACCGGGACCTAATGGATCGTATTTGGTTTCGTTATAGTGGGAACTCAGAATGTATTCAACATCCTCCACACTAATTTTATGGCTAGTCCGGCAGATGAATGGCAGGTCACTGGATTGTGGGTCCTGCTTAATCTCTGGATTCAGACAACGTTGCCCGAACCAGACCCGGGGTGTGTTGTAGTGGCGATCTTTTTCAGTGCTCGTCCCAAAGATATGCCGGAAATTCCAACCGTCTTGATCTGGATTCAGGTGATGATCACGGACAAATTCTTGAATTCCCTCGGAATACATGAAGTTGTCGGGATCATCAAACGTCACTTGTTGAATAGCTACTTGGTTGGCGGCTACCGCATAGGCGTCATCTGGAATTCGTTGGGCAACCCAGTGATGGCCAGTAACAATTTCCATATACCAGACCTCATCGTTATCGGAGAACAGCACCCCATTACCTTCAGGGGATCCGTATTCTTTGATCATCTTACCCAAGTAACGAACCCCATCGCGGGCGGAGTTGATATAAGGCAGAACCATCGTCTGCAGGGAATCTTCAGCCAACCCGTTAGCAACCAGGGGATCAAAAGCCAACGCTTGGGGATTTCCGTAAACACTTTCGGTGGCACTCATCGCAACGTTTTGTGAGTTGATCCCACTCTCGGCGTATTCACCAGTCTTATCGGTCTCAACGTTAGGCGTTGCCAGGTAACGGTAACCATCACTAGGAATGGGCGCCGTGAACCCGTTCTGATTGGAGGCCCAAGTCCGCTGCGGTTGATCCTTCTCTGCGGGATGCACATAGAACCGTTGGGGCGTTAGAGCTAAAAAGGTGTCATCATTTCTGGCGATCAACGTTGACCCGTCGATCGTTGCCTTTTTACCGACGAGCACCGTGGTGCAGGCGGTCAGATGCTTTGCTGCTTTCATTACAACTACCACTCCTTCTATAAACTATCGTCTCACGGATGTCGCCGTTCACGTCTGGCCACCGCCACACCCATCTTTCGCGCCCCGCAAGACCAAAAACTCTTCACCGAATAGTTTACTCTTAATCCCCCCTGAACACTAGCCGCCAGAAATTCTTCATGCAAATAATGGTTACACATTCAGAAATGTGTTGACATTTCACCTAGATTGTCTAAAATGAAGTTGTAACCAATTGAACCTTTTTTTCATACCATTTGTGAAATATCTTTCAATCCATTTAAAAAATTGTCTGGGAGGCTACATTTATGAAAGTCACAGTTGTTGGGTGTACGCACGCCGGTACCTTTGCCATTAAACAAATATTAGCGGAACATCCGGATGCCGAAGTAACCGTCTATGAACGCAATGATGTCATCTCTTTTCTGTCCTGCGGAATTGCCCTATATCTTGGTGGTAAAGTTGCTGACCCTCAAGGGCTCTTCTATTCCAGCCCCAAAGAATTAGCCGGTCTGGGAGCCAACGTACAAATGAACCACAACGTCCTCAATATTGACCCAGAAATGAAAACGGTTACGGTTGAAGACTTGAACACTCATGAACAAACCACTCAGACCTACGACAAGTTGGTCATGACCTCTGGTTCCTGGCCAATCATTCCCAAAATTCCGGGCATTGATAACGCCAAGGTCAAGCTCTGTAAGAACTGGGCCCACGCTCAGACACTGATTGAGGAAGCCAAGAGTGCCAAGCACATCACGGTCATTGGTGCTGGCTACATTGGTGCCGAATTGGCTGAAGCCTACTCCACTACCGGTCATGACGTGACATTGATCGATGCTATGGATCGCGTCATGCCAAAGTATTTTGACAGCGAGTTCACCGACGTCATTGAACAAGACTACCGTGACAATCACGTGCAACTCGCACTGGGTGAAACGGTTGAAAGTTTTGACAATAATGCCGACGGTCGCCTAACCATTAAGACCGATCAAGGCACCTACGATACTGACCTTGCTATCCTGTGCATCGGTTTCCGGCCCAACACTGACCTACTCAAGGGTAAGGTCGACATGGCAAAGAATGGGGCAATCATCACCGATGACTACATGCGCTCTTCCAATCCCGACATCTTCGCTGCGGGAGACAGTGCCGCCGTGCACTACAATCCAACCCATCAGAACGCCTACATCCCATTGGCGACGAACGCCGTGCGTCAAGGTATCTTGGTTGGCAAGAACTTGGTTAAGCCAACCGTGAAATACATGGGAACCCAATCTTCATCTGGTCTCCAACTATACGGCCGGACGATTGTTTCCACTGGATTGACCCTAGCCGCTGCCCATCAACAAGGCATCAACGCTGAACAGGTCATCGTCAACGACAACTACCGACCAGAGTTCATGCCTACCACGACTGCCGTGCTAATGTCATTGGTCTACGACCCAGACAGTCGGCGCATCCTCGGTGGTGCCCTGATGAGCAAATATGACGTGTCTCAGTCCGCCAATACACTGTCCGTTTGTATCCAAAACGACAATACAATTGACGATTTAGCCATGGTCGACATGCTCTTTCAGCCTAACTTCGACCGTCCTTTCAACTACTTGAACATCGTGGCTCAGGCCGCCCAAGCGCAGGCTGATAAATTAACGCCGGCAGAATAGATTTTCCCTTTATCTGAAGGTTGAAAGTGAGCTGGCAGACCGCTTCTCAGGCTGGCGGCGTCCTACCCACAGCGTTCCAGCCTAAATTTGGTGAACGGTAAGCCGGCTGGTTTAGACGACGTTGCCTAATTTTAGGCCCACTATCGTTGTTGCAACAGTCATGATGGGTGTTCTAGACCTTTCAACCTTCAGACCTTCAAATAAAATCTAAAATAAATCACCCGCGAGCCTAGTCTCGTGGGTGATTTTCATTGTGCCGCTAGCGTTTGCCCTAGTCAGGGAACATTGTTTAGCGTCCAGGTAATGCTGGCCGAATATTCACCTTGAACCGCATCACCATCGACTTCTAAGACCAGTCCGGCCTCATCGTCCCAACCGCCAACAACGTCTGTCACATCATCTTTGTCGCTAGACGTCCCGCTCATGACAGTCATCGGTGTACTGGTCACTGGACTCTTTTGGTCGCTGTCGTAATAGTAAAGGCTACCAGCCATATCTTTGCCGTCAGCCGTGACAAACTTAGTGCCCGCCACTTGCAACGACCATTCCGCACCGGCTTCACGAGTATCCAAGATTTCCACTTGCCAGTCCTTGGTTCGTTTGACTTTCTGGGTGGCGCCGGTCAGGCTCGTTGCCTCAAAACTACTCTTGCTGGAAACCTGCTGGAATAGCAGCTGCCCCGGCACAGTAATCGTATAGGTCACCGTATTCGAGACGTTACCGTATGGATCTTCCACGTTCAACTTCAACGTATTCGTGCCGGACTTCAACTGGCTAGCCGTAACCGTGTAATTAAATCGACCACTACTGTTGTCATCCCCGGCAGGTATCTTAAAGTCATCCTGCGCCGTGCCATTAAGAGTGGGATGAACCGTCATGTCCGTGTTCGTCAGATTGACCCCCTCTGGAATCACAACCAGGCCTTTAAAAGTCGCGCCCTCACCAGGTTCAACTTGCACACTACTTCCGGATAGCGAAAAGAGCGTCAATTCCAGCGTTGGATTTACCGTGAAGACTGACGTATCGGTTGTCACAACGCCATTAACCGCCGTAAAGCTGCTAGCACTAGCATCCACGGTTACCGGTGCCTTAACGTCCGCCGCCGTCCCCGTAAAGGAAATCGTGGCGGTAGCATTGTCCGTCGAGAGGGCTTCACCTAACGTAAAGGCCGCCTGGTTGTCAGTCATGTCCGCCAGGCTCACGTTAGCCGTCGTACCATTTTGGTAACGAATCGTGGCAGTCTGATCATAGTTCAGAGACGTTGGCAATTGGATCTTGGCCGCGATGTCCTTCCAGGATTGCTTACCATCTTGGTAATCCAGTTGATAGTCCAAGCGGAACTTGTGGGTTCCCTGCAACACGTCCCCATTGCCAATCGCCTGATTGGTTTGGAGATCTGTCAGCGTCGTGTGTGCCTTCGCATTCACTAGTCCCGGAATCTTTTCCATCACAACTAAATTGTTTTCATAACTGTCGCCAGTCGCACCAGTGAAGCCCCAACGGATTTCTCCAGAATTATCGGGGTCAATCTTCGTGAGGTCTAGGTCAGCCGTTTCACTGATCCCCACCTGATCATTACCGGTGACGGGATCCTTGTCATTAAACGTATAGGTCATCTGTTTCGTCGCAGCGTCCCAATCCAGCGTTAAATGATGCCAAGCACCATTTGACAGTAACGTGTAGTCTCCGACGATCGTGCCCTCATGGGTCTGAGTCGCATAGTATCCCGAGGCTGGAAGTGGTAACAGCTGCGAAGCCTTCACCATTTGGTAAGTACTGACCTCTCCCGGGTAGTTATGCGCCAGGTGCGGCCCCTTCAGCTTGCCATCAAACGAATCAGCGTCCCCGGCGTTCGAGTAATTACTGGACGTATTTAAATGGGTATCGAATTCTAACGCCCAACTATTCTGAATCGCGCTGGCCGCTAGCTTGTCCGCCGTACTCTGCTTCTTATCGGTATCGACACCCCAGACTCCTAGTGTCTCGCCGGAGATGGTCTTACCATAGGCCGGGCTCGCTGCCAGACCGGCGCCGTCGTTCTGAAAGACCAATGCCATCCCGTCAGCGGCTTTCTTTCCCGTATTTCCGAAATACAGCCACATCGAAGCGGTTTCATTCTTTGTTAAATCAAAACTATTGTCCGCTGTTGACCACAGCGCTCCAAATTGTTTCTTGCCATTATTGACCTTAGCTGCCTGCGTTCCAGCAGTGTTAGTGTCTACGACCGCCGCTTGATTATTGCTGGTCGTCCCCGGCGTAAAAATATTCTCGAGGGAAATTCCCTGTGGTGCTGATTTCAAAGCGTTATCATAATCGGTATCGGCCTGGGCCACGCTGCCCCCCAGGACAGCGGCCCCTAGACCGAACACCACGCCTAACCAAGTCTTCAACTTCATTGTTACCGCTCCTCTCCGCCCCCCCCAACGGTGTTGGGCCTCAATCGACTAAACAACTCTACATTTCCTCGCTTAAAGGATAGCATGGCTTCATCTTTTATCGGGCAATGGGTCAAAATATCACGAAATCCCTTCGAAATTTGACTAAACGTTGAGGGTACCGTTCTATCCAATAGTTCCATGATGGCTGCGCAAAAAAGCATCATAGCTCCACGGCTACGATGCTTTTATTCGCTTACTGAAAATTAAAAATCAAAATGTCACCTTACTCTTGCGACCGCAAGCACCAACTGACAACATTGGCTTAGTCTTGCGCGGCTTTGCGTTGACGAACGTGGTACCAGATGACCCCTAACAAGCCGAACAGGATTGGCCCGACGAGCATCCAAATTGTGCTCTGAATATCGTTATTTTCCAAGACCGGTTGGATTAGCGTGAAGGTGTTTGCCCCCAACACCACGATGAAGACGACCCAACTAATAACAGTCGTCCAAGCCGGTGACTTGTAGACTTCAAATGGTTTCTGGATATCCCGATTGCGTTTGAACTTAGGAAAGGCGTAGACCAAGAACAGGTATGGCAGCGTCATGGAAACGTTAGCCATCAACGTTAAAATATTGTAGAAAGCTGAGGCATCCGTTGACGCGAAGGAAGCCAGCAAAATAATAATGATAACGACCGCACACTGTAACTTCATCGCATAACTTGGCATGTCATTGTCGTTTAATTTCGTGAATTTCTTCGGCCACATCGACTTTGGCGTCCCAAGGATCAACGTCTTGAGTGGTGAATAGGTCAGCGTGAAGAAGGCTCCGGAGTATGCCAGGAACATCCCCAGCCCTGTGTACCGTGCAAACCACAGTCCAATCGTGGTACTCGTTGCCGCGCTCAGGCCAAGTGATTCACCCAGCACGTCACCCAAGTTCCGCATCATCACGTAACTAATGTTCCCCATATTGGTTGAAGGATCGGATAAGACGGCATTCCAGTTCGTACTGATCCCCCAACAGAGAATCCCGATAGCGTATCCCAACGTAATGACGATGGCCGAAATGACAATGGCCTTCGGGAACGTCTTTTCAGGGTTCTTCGTCTTATCGACCATTCCCCCGAGGACTTCCAAGCCCCCATAAGCGAAGATGGCAAACACGGCGAAACTCATGATGCCCATCGGTTGTTGGTAATTGGGATGTGGTGAACTCATAAAATGCTGAAGCGGTTGGGCCATGTGCCCATGCCGCAGAGCCAAGACGACGCCGGACACGACCAGCAAGATGGCGTTCAGACTCATGACGGCGATCCCACCAAGGCTGGTGATCCGCACGATGCCCTTGACCCCTTTGATGGAGATATAGGTGACCAGAATCATCCACAGACAGGACAGAATGCCGATAACTTGAGTTGCATTCAGCCCGGCAATGGCAAATTTTTGAGTCTGATCGGTCCCAAAGAAGAGTGTGGTAAAGGGAATCCAGACCTTAGCCGAGGTCGAGACCAACCAGATTATGTAGGACGCAAACCACATGAAAGTTCCGATAAACGCGAACTGGGGATTCACGCTGACTTCCATCCACTGGTACATCCCACTCCCTTCATCGGATTTGATAGCAGCACCATACTCCGCCATCATTAAGGCAAACGGAATAAAGAATAAAACCGCCGCCGCTAAGTAAAATAGAATTGATGAATACCCCATTAAGAAGTAAGCCACCGTACTGTTGGCAAAGCCAAACACGGTGGTAAAAATCATCATGACTAATGCCATTAAGGTTATTTTATTGTTATTTTCAGCCATTATATTTCTCTCCAAGAGTGTTTAAATAATTATGTGTAAATAGAAAAATAAGCAATTGAAAAGGGAAAGCCTCTCCCTTATGATAGTTAGCAACCACACTCACTTCATAGGACATAGGAGGCTTTCCCCATGACTCAGTTTA
>NZ_BAAFRU010000021.1:0-32254 GCF_045862015.1 Levilactobacillus muriae | reverse complement strand
ATCAGTTTGTATAAGCGGACTCGAGGTCCAAGGGTCTTTGTGCGATCTTTAGCTCCATATACCTACTGTAATTCAAAAAGCTCTGTAAAACCGAATTCGGTTTTACAGAGCTAATCTTAGTATGTTTGCGTTGTGAATTGATCAGTGATGTCGCAAGAGAGATTCGAACCCTCGACCTACGGTTTAGAAGACCGTTGCTCTATCCAGCTGAGCTATTGCGACCTAATAGCATCTAACGACTGACAACTTCTTAATTATAGAGAAGCCGTCGCGCCGTGTCAATTGTGGATTAACCGAGAGTCGCCAGTTGACAGCCACCCGGTGACTCCGGTAGAGTGGAAGGTGGTTAGAGGAGGTGGAAGCTATGCTGGTGCTTCACATTGTCGCGGAGATTGTCGTCTTTTTTTCCGCTATTTGCATTATCTATTACTTCTTTCAGATTACCCAGGCTCAGGGGGATAAGCATCGGAATTACGTGTATTGTTTGTCGGCGGTCATTGTTTTATTGTTGGCGGCACCGGCGGCTAATTTGGCGCGGCAAAAAAATATTAGCCCAACCGATCAGGTCTCCAATCAGGTTCGCAAGATTCAGAAGAAACACCAGTCACAGCGCGAATCCCAGCAAAAGAAACCATCTCAGCAATCCTCGACCAGTACGACTAATAAGTGAACAATCTAAACACTGGGTAAAAATATCAAGATTTCCTTATTTTCATAACAACATGCTTGCAATATTCCTGTAACATTTAGATAATATAACTGTAACCTAAAGTTGACGGGGGGAATTGCTATGTATGCACTAGTTATCATTTTATTCATTATCATTTTGGCTACGGTAGGTCAGTTGTACCTGAACAACCGGGAAACTTTTCGGAAGAACAGCAAGCATCTGGCGACCCGGGGGAATAAATTCCACGATGATTCTGATCGCCGCTTAAGTTAATTCAAGTCAACTGGTCGTTAGCGCTGTTGCTAAGGACCTTTTCTTTTGTCTTGAGATGATTTCTCTCGACTAAAGCACCAGTGACAGATATTCCGCAAAACTGTGCTAAAGTAGTTTTAGTGAAAAAAACGTGAAGGAGTTGATGGTACGATGACTACGCTCGTCTTGGTCTCCCATCCCCAACTGGCGGATTCGACCAGTCAACAATTTTTAAAGGAAAGTTTGCCCAGTGATGATGTCATCTGGGAGCACATTGAGGGACAAGCGACCTTGGATGTTGCTAAGGAGCAGGCGCAACTGCGGCATGCCGATCGGGTTATTTTACAATTTCCGTTATACTGGTACGCGGCACCGGCGGGATTGAAACAGTGGGAAGATACCGTGCTGACACGGACGTTTGTCTATGGCGATCAACGTTATCCACTAGCTGGCAAAGAGTTGGGAATTGTCGTGACCACCGGGATGCCAGAACAGGCCTTTCAGCGTGGTGGCGCTGAGGACGTGACCTTGGACGCTGTTATGGCTCCGTTAGCGGCATTGGCTCATCGCGCCAAGATGATCTGGTTACCGACATTTCCCATCTATCAATTCGGCTACCTTGAGGAGCCGGAGAAGTTGCAGTTGGTTATCGATTATCAGCGCTACCTGACCCAGAAACAACCCGATAGCCTAGTAAATCGACAGGACTGGTTTGCCCAGCGGTTGGCGAACATGGTGGTACAACTGCCAGTGGATCAACAGACGACCGGCCAATTGGTTGCCAGTGTTTTTGACCAGAATCGGGCACATCTCGATCAGTTGACGGACACTTTGGCCATGATTAAGGAGCAGGAAGATGACTGAACAATCAGCGTGGTTGCGCCAGCAGATCGATCAACTGGCCAGCCAACAATCTAAATTTACCGACCGGGCATTCTGGTTGGCACTGAAACAGGTCGTTGCCGAACAGGACCGCCGCAGTGAGCAACTCGGTGGCGAGGTCGATGGCCGAACGTGGCGGCCGGATCGGTGGTGAGCTTTAGTTCATCGCAGGCTGAGAGGGTATGGCGATTGCCGTATCTTTTTTTCGGAATTTTTTAGTGCAGTCCACGTTAGCAATGGTTGCTTCTTAGGCTTAACATGGAATTCGTCAAAACATAAACCGGCAATACTACCGGTAGATAAAGAATTGAAGGGGTCGAGATAGATGCGTACAAAACGACTATTATTAGGGACACTGACGGTGCTGGCAATTGCCGGGACAACAACAATCTTGCCAACGACGAGTGCGTCGGCTAAACGGGCGGTTACGCCAACGAACTTTCGCGGGACTTGGCAAACACGGATCAATAAGAAAACTGTTCGTAACCTTAAGATTACGAAATTTACCTTTGGTGTGACTGATTACAAAAATGGTAAGGCGGAGGAAGGTGCCTGGACCGTTGGTGACAAGAAGCAGAAGCACTCTAAAAGTCCATTCAAATGGACGCCGCTCTATTTACATAAGGACAAGAAGGGGTATACCTTCATCGGCGCCAATAGGCTTGGACAATTGTGGCACCTTAAACGCGTGACTCACAAGAAGCGGGCGGCCCTGCGTGATGATGGCTGGGCGTACAAATCCTTTGGTGAGAAACCAGTCGTTCAATATTATTACCGTGTGAAGTAGATGAAATGAAAACAGCTAGGCATTCTCGGCTTGAGAATGATCTAGCTGCTTTTTGTTATTTCTTACTTAAAATCGCGATCCATTGCTGCCCAGTGGTTAACCGGTCCAAACTTATGGCCTACCGCAATCGGTGAACCAATCGCAACGTTGACGAATTGTTTGGCGATCTCGATGGCCCGTTTCATCGGCGTCCCTTTGGCCAATTCCGCTGTGATACAGGCGGAGAGAGAATCACCCGTACCATTGACGCGGTCCGTCTCGTGGTAGGGTTCACTCAACCAGAAACTCTCGCCGGATTCCAGCAAGACAAAGTCCTTCACGACCTTCTGAGCAGGATCGGCGTGACCACCCTTGGCAATCACGTTTTTAGCGCCCATGGCCTGTAGCTTATGGGCCGCCGTTTCCATGTCGGTATCAGTCGTAATCGACATCTCGGCAAGCTTCTCGACCTCGAAGAAATTTGGCGTCAGCACCGTTGCTAGTGGAATGAGGGCTGTGCGTAAGGTATTAAAGGCACTCTCCTCCAATAGCTGATTGCCATGCTTGGTCATGATGACCGGGTCGACCACCAGGGGACCGAAGTCGGCGGCCTGATAGTTTTTGACGACATCGTTGATGAGCTCGGAGTCGGCGAGCATTCCCGTCTTGGATGCCCGAATATGGTAGTCGTCCGCCAGATCTTTGAATTCTTGATCAATAAAGTCCGTGGGCATCGGGATGCTGGCGTGAATGCCATAAGAGTTTCCGGCCACGCAGGCGGTCATGACCGATGCGCCGTAGACGTGCCGGGCAAAGAAGGTGTGCAGGTCAGCCTGCATGCCGGCGCTACCATCGCTATCGGAACCCGCGATGGTGAGGGCTTGTGGGTATGAATTTACCATGATTAAGTAACCTCCGCTGTCAGTATTATAGCTTCCAGCATAGCACAGACCACGGTGAAAAGACGACCGGGAAGTTTGATAAATATATTTGTTAACACAACGGTGACGTGTGAAGCGGGCTATCATCCGCCACAATGTTCGGTGACCCCGTAAACCCGGTCGATTTGCTCGCTAGTTAGCGGAAGGTCGCGTAAGTTGAAGCTAGTTGAGAGAATGTCGGAAAAAAGGAAACAAGGGGATGAAACAGTGAGACGTGAACGATGGCACGTATTAGGGTGGAGCTTGATTGGTTTTATGGTGAGTTGGTATGCGCTGGTCGGCGCCGTTCAAACGGTTTACCGCTGGTTTCCTCATGAACCCGTGACTTTATTGTTCGGATTCGTCCTAACTGTGATAAGCTTAGTAGGGTTGGTTCGGTCCGCAAAAAAGGGGCCCTGGTGGTGCCTAGTTCCCGCTACGGTGAGTGTTATTGCCGTGGCCTTGGGGTTGGTTGCCGATGGCACGATTCTTTTACTCGGACTGACCATTCCCGGTTTTTATTAAATTCAAGATGAAAAAGTGTAGGAGGTAGGTTAACGCGCATGTTAATTCAACAAGGTCTCATCGAAAACGCAACGCAGCCACAGGATATTCGCATTGAGGACGGTAAGTTTGCCGCCATTGCTGATCATCTAACGGCTAAGGATAATGAACAGGTGATCGATGCACAGGGCAAATTAATTTTGCCACCGTTTGTTGATCCACACGTTCATTTGGACAGTACCATGACAGCGGGAGATCCTGAATGGAACCAATCTGGGACGTTGTTTGATGGTATTCGGATCTGGTCCGAACGAAAGAAAACACTGAGCATCGAAGACGTTAAGACCCGTTCTCGGCAGGCGTTGGAATTACAAGCGAGTCATGGGATCCAATTCGTTCGGTCCCATGTAGACGTGACCGACCCGAATTTAACGGCGCTCAAAGCCTTGATCCAGGTGCGTGACGAAGTGAAAGACTTTATCGAATTACAACTGGTGGCCTTCCCACAAGAAGGTATCCTGTCCTTCCCACACGGTAAAGAATTGATGGAACAAGCTGCTAAGCTGGGTGTCGACGTTATTGGGGCCATTCCACACTTTGAATTCACGCGTGAATACAGCGTGGAATCTCTCCACTTTGCCGTTGACTTGGCGCAAAAGTATGGCAAACTAGTCGATGCGCACTGTGACGAAATCGATGACCCCGCTTCTCGTGGTTTGGAAACGTTAGCCACCTTGGCCTTAGAAACCGGCTTGGGCGATCAAGTGACGGCTAGCCATACCACGGCGATGGGCTCTTACAACAATGCATATGCCTACAAACTTATGCGCCTGCTACAGATGTCCCACATCAACATGATTTCTAATCCCTTGATCAATACCCACTTGGGTGGTCGGTTCGATACCTATCCCAAGCGTCGGGGGTTGACACGGGTCAAGGAACTCAACGAAGCTGGGGTCAATGTGGCTTTTGGTGAAGATGATATCAAGGATCCATGGTATCCAATGGGCGATGGTAACATGCTCGATGCCCTTCATATGGGGATTCACGTCACCCAGATGATGGGGTACGATGACATCAATGGGGCCTATAAGTTCATTACAACGAACGGTGCTAAGGCCATGCACGTTGGCGACCACTACGGTATCGCCGAGGGCAAGCCAGCCAACTTGGTCATCATGAACAATGATAACTTCTATAATGCGTTGAACAAACGCTCAGAAGTTCTGTACTCGATTCACCACGGGAAGATTATTGTTAAGACGGACCCGAAGCGCGTTCACTTAGACCTCTAGGACTTTGAGGACACTGCTAAGAAATCAGAAAAATAATTAACGATGTTGGTTCTTGATAACTAGCAATCTGAAAAAGCGCCAACGCTATCCGAAAAATGGATAACGTTGGCGCTTTATGTAATGCCGCTACTTCTTAGCTTTAGCGTGCTTTACTTTTTTTACGGTCGTTACGGTTGCCGGTTTTGGTGCCGTAACGGTCTTTTTCTTTTCTTGGTGTTGCGCGCGGAGTTGATCCTTCAGCGCTTCAATCTCAGTGACGTGTTCGTCCTTCCATCCCTGGTAAGTGCCGGCGGAGTCCGTGTCGTTGGGCTTCAATCCGGTATTTAGCCAGAAACAGGCTTCGGACAGACTTGGGAAGTTGTGAATCCACAAGGTCTGGCCGTTGTCGGAATCAAAAGCCACGTAAGAACGGAAATGTTTCTTCAAAAAAGTATGCCGACGAATCTTAAAGGCCTCACGCTTACGAGTTAACCGATAGTCTGGTAAGATATATTGGCCGGAGGTGGCCAGCTGTGGAAAACGCTCGTCGCGTTGTTCTCGCTGGTCCTTAAGCATTGCGCGGGCTTGGTCGACGGTAATAATGGACGCATGGATTGGATTCTTCATCAAAAACCTCCTTAAAAATTTTGAAAAATGAGTAAATTAGGACAGTCTCCGGCCAATACTCACACCTACTAGGTTAGCATAATCTAAAAGTTATGGAAACAATTTACACTTTGAAATTAGCGTTTTTTAAGGTTTATTGCGCCTTAACTTGAGAAAAAAGTTTTTCCAGTCCTAATAATGTTGGCAACGGCTTCATAAGTTCTGTAATGATGGATTTGGTCGTGTTTGGAAAATCTATGGTAAACTAATTGAGATTAGGTCGAAAGCGAGGAATGAATTTGGCACAGAAATACTATGCAGTTCGCCGCGGTCGCAAGCCCGGCGTCTACCGAACCTGGGCGGAAACGCAGGCGCAGGTCACCGGTTATTCCGGGGCCCAATACAAGAGCTTCACGTCGGCGAGTGCCGCAGACGCCTTCATGCAAGGCCAGGCGACGCCGAGCGCACCCAAGACACACAGCAAATCAACTGGGGCAGCAATCAAGGCCCCTCAGAGCAGTTCTGCGACCATTACGGTCTACACGGATGGTGGATCACGAAACACTGGTAATGTTGCTGGTGGGCACGTGAGAATCGGGGATAAGGCCGCTTGGGCCTACCGCATCGAGTTACCCGATGACGTGGTGACCGGTTCCGATGGCGAATTTGGTGCTAGCAATAATCGGATGGAGATCATGGCCTTTCGCAATGCGCTCCAGAAGTTAGTCGATTTGAATCAGAATCAGACCAGTATTGTATTTATCCTGGATTCACGGTATGTGTTGAATGCGGTCACCGAGGGCTGGTTAGCCGGGTGGAAACGCCGCGGCTGGAAGCGTAGCGCGGGGCCGTTAGCCAACGCAGAGCTGTGGCAGGATGTGGATCGTTTGTTGCCACAATTCACGCGGCTGAGCTATCAGTGGACTAAAGGACATGCCACTAACCAAGGCAATGTGTTCGTGGACCACCTGCTGAATGAGACGATGGATGGTATGGGCCAAGAACGCCACCACGCTACGGGTAAGCCGGCGACAAAACGTTCAGCTAAGGTGATGCCTTCACGTCCAGCAATACCAGCAAGTTCATCGGCCGATGAGCAACCTAAAGCGGCGGACTCACAGGTGCCTTTGAAGCACACCACGGCTGAACAATCACTCGCCGACATTGTGAAAGGCTTACGTGACCTACCGTTTTAAGATCATTAAGGGTATAATACCACCTAGAGATAAAATGCGGTTCATCTAATCGAGGAGACTAGCACCGGACTAGCGGTGACTAGGCAACCGATTTGTTTCTAAACTATGTCATGAATGGGGTACCGACGATGCAAGCAAAGTTAATTCCATATTTGGAATTTGAGAACGCCAAAGAAGCCATTGCGTATTATCAGAGCGTCTTTGGGGCAACCAACGCCTACCGGGTCAGCCCGACGGCCGAGGAAGTCGAACAGTTTGGGTTAGCACCTACCGTTAATTTAGACGAAATGACCATGAGCGGCGGTTTTAAGATTCTGGGCTTGGATATTCAGTGTGCCGATGCCTTGATGGGTCAGCCGACGTCTTCAACGTTGATCTCGTTAATGATCGACGTTGATGCGGACGATTCCGCCAGCGTGAAGGAATTGGCGGGGCTGTACCAACGACTCCTCAAGTCCGATGTGAAGGTCATCAGTCCCTTTGGTGAACAAAGCTCCGGGGGCAAGATGGGCCAAGTCGTCGATGCATACGGGATCACGTGGATTTTACGTGAACAGACCATGCCGAGCGACACGGCAGAAGGCAACGATTAGTCGTTGTAGTGCGTCGAGGTTAATCAATGAATAAGCAAGTTTGTAGGAACGCGTGCTATTTACGCGTTCCTTTTTTGCTGGACTGAAGTCTTAAAGGTTCGTTGAAAATCCACAACACGCAACGGAGAATACTTTGAGTAGGCTTATACTAAGTTTAGGTGTTTCGGGGGGAGTAGGCCCGAAGTCATTCAAAACTGTAGACTTAAGGGGACGGAATTCTTGAAAAAGACATTTCTAAAATTATTTACGTGGGTAGACGTATTTTCAAAGTATCCAACATGGTTCAAAATTTTTTTATGGGGAACGGGGCCAGTAGCCACGTTAGATCTAATTTGTTTCTGGTTACCGCTACCGTTGGCATTTTGGTTTGAAGTATTCTGCACGGCATACGTGGCCTTATTTGTAGTGACGTTGATTGTGGAGAGTCTAAAAATTGGGATTACTGAGTGGATCAAGACTAAAAATAAGTAGTGGTGAGACTTTTGCTATGACGTATGACAATAAAGTGGACAGATGCCAGTCGTGATAAGACGTGATGAGCGTTTTCTGTGGGTAACAAACATAGCCATAGGCGGTCATAAATGGAGCCAGCCGTGACAGCGGTGTTGGATCGGGTGATGTTCCCGGCCTTACAGCGCGAGACGTGTTTGGAAACTCGCCTGAACCTGGCGAGGTTTCAAACCGAGGTGAAAGACAGCACCTCAGGCTTTTACCGGTCTCCACAGCAGGTGTAATTTCTGACAGCCGGAGGCGACATGGTTATACCCATTTTAGAGAAAACGCCCAGCAAGTGGTATCATGAGAGCCAAGAGGAGTGATTTATGTCATGGCAACAGAACGGGAAAAAATGACGGCGGGGCAGCCCTACAATCAGTTTGATTCAGAGCTGATCAACCGGCGAGTCGCCGCACGAAAGCAATTGCGCGCCGTTAACCAACTGGACGACAATGCTGAACGAAACGATGGGTACCGGAAGTTAATCGCGGATAGTGGGGATGACTTCTTCGTTGAAGCCGGTCTCGAATACGATTACGGTTGGAACATCCACATCGGCGACCACTTCTATGGTAATTACAATATGACCTTGTTGGACACCTGCCCCATCACCATTGGTGCGCACTGCTACTTCGGACCTAATGTTGGCCTCTACACGCCGGTGCACCCACTGAACGCGATGGCTCGGGTTAACGACGTTGAAATGGGTGCACCCATTACCATCGGCGACAATGCCTGGTTCGGAGGCAACGTGACGGTTTTGCCTGGCGTAACGCTGGGAAATAACGTTGTCGTTGGTGCGGGCGCCGTGGTTACGAAATCCTTTGGGGATGACGTGGTTTTGGTAGGTAATCCAGCACACGTCATTAAGGAAATTGATAACGGTCCCACTGGAAATGCCGCAGCTAAGGCACAGTGGCCAGAAAAGCTTGACTAAGACAAAGGGTTAAGCTATCACCTAAAATCTAATCAAATTCTTAGAATGTAATAGGCATTGGCTATGTAAACGCTTTAATCCCAATAGAAAAAACTTATTCATCAGCAAGATTTTACTAATCCTAGCGTCCGCGTATAATAGACTTTGGATATTGATTCAAAGAGATTTTGCGTAGGCAATTTGTATTCAACCGTAATGGCGCTGTACAGGTGGCTCGTGTAACGACCCTGTTTAGCGCTTTTTTCGTACAATCTCTTCTGAACATGACCGCTGGGAGTTCGCTCTCAGGAAACAAATGAGGAGGATTATTTATTTTAGCGCGTAAAAATATTGATAAGTTAGTATTCGTACCAACCATCGTTTTATTTATTCTCGCGTCATTGCTATTTATCTTAGGTGGTAACCAATTACAAACCACCCTGAGTTCACTCTTGAACTGGATTGATACTCGCATGTCATGGGCTTATATGATGGTGTACGTGATCAACTTTTTATTTTTTATGTATTTAGCATTTGGTAAGTTTGGTAAAATTAAGTTGGGTGATGCCAATGACAAGCCCCATTACAGTAATTTTCAGTGGGGGTCAATGGTTTTCGCCACGGCGATCGATGCCAGCATTTTGATGCTGTCTATCGTTGACCCATTGCGGTACCTGCAACACCCAGCCTTCGGGTTTAAGCCATTCTCAAGTAACGCCTACAGCGCTGCCCACATGATGGGACAGTTCAACTGGGGGCCAATGGCTTGGATGATGTTCGCACCAGCAACGATTGCGATTGCCTACGTCTTGTACGTGAAGCACGCCAAGGTTCAACGGGTCAGTGCCGCTATCACCAGTCTCCAGGGTGACAGCACCGGGAAAGTTATTGCTCGGCACGTCGTCGACTTCTTAGTTGTCTTTGGGATCATGGGCGGAATTGGGTCGTCTGTCGGGATGGAAATTCCGATTATTTCTAAAGTTCTCAGTCGGTTGACTGGGGTTCAAGATAACCTCATGCTTAAAATTGAACTCTTTATCATTTTGTTTATTCTGTTTGCGGTCACCGTTTTCCATGGGTTAAACGGGGGGATCAACCGCTTGAGTTCCGCCCACATTTGGACGGCGCTGGGTCTGTTAGCCATTATTTTAATCATTGGACCCACAGTTTATATTTTAAATTCTGAAACCAACAGTATTGGGTTAATGGCCCAAAAGTTCATCGCCATGTCGACGAACACCATGCCTAATGGTGGGGATAATACCGCCCAGCAAGAAACAATCTTCTACTGGGGTTGGTGGTTATCCTACATGCCTGTTATGGGATTGTTCATTGCCCGGATTTCCAAGGGCCGGACGATTCGCCAGGTCTTAGTTGGGATGTTAACGTACGGTGCCTTAGGGTGCATGAGCTTCTACGCCATCTTTGGGGGCTACTCACTCTGGCTCCAACAGACTGGTGCAGTAAACTTGGTTCACATTTTAAATACACAGGGTCAAGCCGCCGTGGTTGCCACGGTTATTGCGACGTTGCCATTTAAGATGATTATCTTGGCACTGTACTGTATCTCTTGTTTTATCTTCTTAGCCACGACGATTTCCTCGTCAGCCTTCATCGTCTCATCCTTCACCAGTCTTCACTTGGATGACGGTGAGGAACCAAGTCGTTGGAACCGGATGATCTGGGTCATCGTCTTCATCGTCTTCTCCTTCGGGATCGTGATGGTCGGTGGGTTCAAGACCGTTCAAACGGTGTCGACGATTGCTGGTTTCCCATTGATGTTTGTCTGCTTATTGTTGTTGCATTCCATTTGGCACATGTTGGCAGCCAAGCCGAAACCAGTACCAGTGGTCGTGCCACAACCGGTTGTTGTTCGGCGGATTACGGTCGAATTACCACGCGCGGTACGGGGTCCGATGATTTTGTCGCCGGATCATGCAAGGTAGAGTGTGGAGCCAGCCGATTAGACTCTGAGCATTAACGGGCCTAAGTGCCCGCCCGGTGGAACCGGGCCGGTGCTTAGGCGTGTTAAGCGCAGGGACCTGCCCGAAGGAACACGTTTTGGAGGCCGCTGGTTTCACTAGAGAAAAATCAACGAAACCAAACAATTATGAAAGTAAACACGAAACGCCTTCTAAAAAAGCAGAAGGCGTTTTTTCGTAGCCGTCAAGCACTAAATGTCTTTAGAGAATTTGGATGTAGTAATACTATTTAAACGTTCCAGCGAGTAGAGGCGCTCTTAAATCAGCCAGAACCTTGGCAGTCACAGGCAACGTGTACCGCTCTCGCCAGATATGATACAATAGGGCCGTGTCACCATTGATTGCAGGAGGGTTTTTATGGCAGAAGAAAGTAATAATCCACTATTTTTCCGGCGAATTTTAATCACGATCGACGAGGACGACCGGCCCTCGACCAGCCGCGCATTCAGATTCGCGATGACGATGGCGCGTGATTACCAAGCACATCTGGGCATTGCCTCTGTGCTGGAAAATAATGACATCAGTATCTATGAATCGCTGATGCCAGACAAGCTCAACGAAAAACGCGATGAGTTAAAGGCCATCGTCAAGGAGTATGCCGACAAAGCAACCGCGTTTGGCGTGAACGACGTGCGGTCTATCGTGGCCGAAGGGGGCGATGTTGATGATGTCGTGCTCCAAAAAATTATTCCGGAATTCAAACCGGACTTGGTCGTTTGTGGGGCCGACGTTGACTTCGCTAGCCACGGCCATCCTGGTGCCATTGGGTTGCGGCTCGCCAAGAAGTCGGACGTTTCAGTTATTGTAATTCGCTAAATTAACAGTGGTTCACCGCATAGTTTAAAGCGGTGAACCATTTTGTTTTGGTGTATAATGGTCGTAAATTGAAACGCTTTCACGAGGGGGACTTCTCATGCAAACACGACAATTACGTGGCTTTCTTTTTGATTTACACGGGGTGTTGGCCGATTCCTGGCAATACCATTTGGCTTCTTGGCAAACGATTGCGCAAGAGTTACACATTCCGTGGACCAATCAGCTTGCGGCAACCTTACCAGGAATGAGCCGGGCGGATTCACTGACGGCTATATTGGCCTCTGTGAACCGTCAGAACGAGTTTACACCTGACCAGTGCCTACGAATCACAGACCACGAAAACGATCTGTATCGGCAGTATGTGGCGGCTCTGACGCCGGCTAACTGCCTTCCTGGAGTCACAGTGTTCTTAGATGAACTTGTGGCTGCGGGCTATCCCATGGCGCTGGCGTCCGCCTCGACCAATGCCTCGGCGGAAATCGCCCATTTGGGACTAGCCAAGTACTTTCCGCAGATTGTACCGGCGGCGAGTCTAAAGGCCAGTAAGCCGGCTCCGGATGTTTATTTAGCAGCAGCTGCGTTGATCCATCAGCATCCGGAAGACTGTGTGGCCTTCGAAGATACTGTGACCGGTGTGCGGTCGGCCAAGGCTGCTGGGTGTTTCACGGTCGGCATCAACGTTAAAAATCTCCCGCAGGCAGATGCCATGCTTGCCAGTACCCGAGAGCTTAGTCTGTCAGCCGTGCAGCGGACACTCGGTCAGCTAAACGTTTGAGAAGAAACGCTTTCAGAACAATGGCTTGGTTGTGTTCTTCATCTTTGGCGCCGTATAATAGAATGACATCCTGGTCGTTGAGTTGTTCGGCGATCAGGTCCAAGAAGGCGGGTAACGCTTCGTTAGCGTCGAGTTCAGTGACGTAGCGTTTTTTAAACTCGGGAAACTTTTGGGGTTCATGGTTGAACCATTTCCGCAGTTCAGTTGTGGGGCCCATTTCCTTTTCCCAAGACGCCAGTTGCGCGTTGACCTTCGAAATTCCTCGTGGCCACAAGCGGTCGACGAGGACCCGATAACCCTTGAGATCAGCGGGCTTTGTATAGATTCGTTCGCATTTGATTGCCATTACGTCTCATCTCCATGGCTTCATTCTAACATAGTAATTGGAGGATAAATTATAGTAATTGGAGGATAAATTAATGTCAGATTCCTTATCAGAATTCTTTACCGGACGTGCCACGTCACAGATTGCACAGGAGTTACTGGGGCACGAACTGGTCTATAATAGTCCAACTGGCACTATGAGCGGCTGGATCGTCGAGGCCGAGGCCTATTTGGGTGAGCAGGATACAGCGGCACATGCATTCAATGGCCGTTACACGGCCGCCAACGCTGCGCTATACGATGCGCCGGGGACCATTTATATTTATATTCTGCGAGGCTACTACATGTTTGATGTCGCCACACAGGCCGCTGGCACGCCCCAAGGAATCCTGATTCGTGGAATCGAGCCGCACGAGGGCTTGGACCTGATGCAGCGGAATCGGGACAAGCCGGTGCCGGATGTGACAAATGGACCAGGTAAGCTGATGGCAGCACTGGGTATTCAGTCCAAGGACCTGAACCGGACGATGCTGGGTGCGCAGAATCTAACGATTACGCCCCAAATGACGCGTCAGCCTAAAGAAGTTGTGGCCACATCACGGGTCGGTGTCTCTGCGGGAAGCTGGCAGGAGCGACCACTTAGGTTTACGGTAGCGGGTAACCCCTTTGTCTCCGGCAGTCGCAAGCGCGATTGGGATCGCGAGAATCATGGGTGGCAAAAGTAGAAGAATAATATCCAAAAGAGAGGATCAGCATATTTTGCTGGTTCTCTCTTTTTAAGTGCGTCTGTCATGGGCGCCAACTAGCCGATAAAAGTCCCTTGTGAACTGTATTAGTTGGAATCACGAGATGAAGGCAAGGGTGTCCATTCGCCGTCACAACGACTAAATCAAATATTTCGAATGCTGTAACAACTTTAGTGGAATGTACCAGTAATCAATATTTAGAAACATGTCCTAACTCGATTCAGTTCTCTCTTGAAACAAGCGTCGATACTCACTGGGAGTGATACCAGTTTCTTTTTTAAAAAGTCGATAAAAGTATTTTATATTAGTGAATCCAAAATATAATGCAACCTGTTTAACGGACATTGTAGTTCGAATTAATAAATCTTTAGCACCTGATATTTTTAAAAAATGAATGTAGTGAATGGTTGACATATACTCGCTTTTTTGAAAGAGGGTCGTTAAGTACTCGGGTGTAATGCTGAACTTTTGAGCAATATCAGTAATTGAGAGTCGTTCGTGGATATGATCGGCGATATAGCGTTCAATTTCATCAAACTTGGAATTTGTTTGTGAGGTGAGAAAAGTTGAAGAATGTTGTATTTTGTGAATAAATTGTTTGCTGATATTAATTAAAAGAAGATTGAAATTATAGTTTACTTCCTGTTGATATAATCCTAGATTATTATCTACATTTTGACTTTGAAAACATTGGATCAGAAGCTGAATATTAGTTCGATGTGTAATCTCGCCCTTGGAAGGTATCGTAAATCCATGAAATTTTGATCCAAATTTCATTGGAAAGATATGATTATCGATTGTAACTCCGTCTTGATTTGTCATAAGAACAAATAAGTTTAAAGGTCCATCAATCTGTAATTCAGTATCATGTTTAGTATAAATGATTTCCCACGATGATTCGGGGACAGTACTCATATCATCGTTAATGGTCAGTACGGATTTGTTTGTTCCGGTGACCATTAGGCTACAAGAGTTAGCTGGCAAAGGTATTGATGTGTTTTTAGAATCAATATGAAAATAAGACTGTAGGTGAATTAAGTATTGTTCTGCTATATGAATAAACATTAGTTGTACTCCTTTTAATCAGATCTTAGATTAGTGCACCTTATATATTAAACAGTAGTTGGCACCGTTTTTGTAATCGCTTACAATAAATTTGTGCATTGAGCTAGCTAACGTACATGATTTTACTACATTTATGTCTAATGTGTCTGACATTTGATACTTGTCTCAAGGAAAGAGGTATATGGCTTTGAAAAAAATTGGAGATTATATCAGCCATCGTGTCTATCAAAAAAGAAAAGTTACTTTTTGGACATCAATTGGTTTTGGGGTTAGTGACATGGTTGGTGGTGGAGGCCAGACAATCATTGGCGCTTGGCTTCTCTTCTTCTACACGACATACTGTAATTTAAGTGCAACTCAAGGTGCTTTAATTGTGGCAATTGGGAAAATCATCTCAGGAACTTGTGGCATGTTGATGGGAGGATGGACGGATAACTTCTATCGAACAAAAATTGGTCGTCGCTTTGGTCGCCGTCACGCGTTTATGTATTTGGGGGCGCCGTTACTGTTAACCTTCAGCTTGATGTGGGTTGGCGGAAGAAGCTTTTGGTACTATTTGATTATTTACTGTGTCTTCGATGCCGTCTCAACCATTTCAATTCCATACGAAACGCTACCAACTGAAATGACTAAAAATTATGACGAGCGGACAAAAATTTCCACAGCACGGATGTTTTTCTCAGCCAGCGCAACATTTTTTGGGACATTCCTACCAGGACAACTTTTCCGAGTTATGGGGACTAAGTCACCCATGCCATTCTTCATCAACGGTTTAATTTTTGGTATTTTGTTTGTTGTTGCCTATTACATTTCTGCGTTCAGCACCTGGGAACATCCGGTATCTGAAATTGCGGTTGGCGACATTAACGAAAAGAGAAGTATTCGTCAAGCTCTTGTACAAGATTTCAAAGCATATATTTCAACGCTTAAAATCAAAAGCTTTAGACAGCATTTGTATATCTACTTACTGTCGTTTACTGGAAAAGATGTTTATAACACGGTCTTTACCTATTTCTGTGTTTATGTACTAGGTGTTAGTGCAACATTAGCTGCTAATTTATTATCACTGTCTATCGTTGGGGTTGTGACAACCTTAATTGGAGGATGGCTGATGGTTAAATTTGGCCCTCGTTTCTTGTACATATTATCATATGGGCTAATGCTCTTGATGTATGGCGGATACTTTACTGTGGTTCATAGCCAACCTTCAAATATTGTTATGTGGTTGTTTATCATTTCCTTTGTATATCAAATTGGTCGTTCATTATTGGAATTCACCCCTTGGAATGTTTATCCATTTATCCCAGACGTTGATGAACTAGTTTCTGGCCATAATCGTGCAGGTGTTTTTGCTTCAGTTATTAGCTTGACTCGTAATTCTACGGCAGCTATTGCAACTGTTTTAGTCGGAATGTTTTTAGATGCTAACGGATTTGTTAAGAATGCAACTGCTGAACCGATTCATGTCCAAAATGCTATTATGCAGGCTATCTTTGTTGGTGCAGGTGGCTTAGTCTTCCTAGCTTTACTAGTAGCATTAACCTTCAAGTTGAATCGTCATACGCATAAAGTCATTATTGATGAAGTAAAGCGACTTCGTGATGGTGGCTTAAAGCGTGATGCTACAGAAGAAACAAAACGGATTACTAAACAAATTACTGGTTACGACTACTCTAGAGTGTGGCCTGAGAGTCCAGATACGGTTAATCCACCAATTGTTTTAAAGGTAGATCGTGATAAGGCTGCTAAAAAGTGATGAGATTATACGCAGTTGAGAAAAGGAGTTGGTTGAAATGGTGATGTTCTTTACTAGTGAAAAGATTCATGCACGGGTTAGTGAATTACAAGCATATCGGTATCAGAACAGGCGTGCTATTACGAATTGGAAAATGTCCTTAGATGACCTTCATGGGGAGTTGAAATATCCGGCCATGGATGCCAATTATGTAGATGTTGCGCCAGGATATAAGTGGAAAGAACTTAATGAATATGCATGGTTGAGGACACAAGTTCAATTACCAGATGAGAAGGAAACGGTGATGCTCTTTAATTTCGGGCTCCCCGGAAATCTACACCAAACTGGTTTTGAAGGAATGCTGTTCGTAAATGGGCATCCATTACAGGGACTTGATTCGAATCATGAAGAAGTATTAGTTCCTGATAAATATCAAGGAAAAAAGGTTCAATTGGATATCAAATTATGGACAGGTATGTATGGTCGGCATGGGGATACTTCAAAACCAATTATCCATGAGTTTAATTATGCAGATATTGCAAGGCTAGATCATTCAACGGACAATTTATATTTATCAATGAGAAATATGATAGATACAGTAGATATTTTACCGGAGGATTCACCTAATCGATATGAAATGCAAAATATTTTAGATCAAGCAACAAAACTCCTAGATTGGCAAGAACCAGGTTCAGTCGACTTTTACCGTTCAATCGAGCAGGCGAATACTTTAGTTGAAAACTATTTGAACCATGCTATTAAGAACACACCAGTTACTGTTACTGCATTAGGGCACACGCATATTGATTTAGCTTGGCTATGGCAGATAAAACATACTCGTGAGAAGGCGGCAAGATCTTTCTCGACAGTTCTGAAAATGATGGATAAGTATCCGGAATATGTTTTCTTGCATACAACACCGCAACTTTATGCTTATCTCAAAGAGGACTATCCAGAAATTTTTGAGGAGATTAAAAAGCGAGTTGCAGAAGGCCGTTGGGAAGTTGACGGTGCTATGTGGGTTGAGGCAGATTGCAATATTCCATCAGGAGAATCCCTAGTTCGTCAAATTATGTTTGGAACTCGTTTCATTGAAAATGAGTTTAATAAACGTCCTCATTATTTGTGGTTACCAGATGTGTTCGGCTATTCATGGGCGTTACCGCAAATTTTACGCAAGTCTGGTCTTGACACATTCATGACCACCAAAATTAGTTGGAATGAATATAATAGAATGCCAAATGATACTTTTATGTGGAAAGGCATCGATGGAACTGAGATTTTGACGCACTTTATCACAACGCCGGATGCTGGGAAGATGAAGGATAATCCAGACTCATGGTTTTATACCTATAACGGTGAAATGACACCAAGTTCAGTTAAGGGGCTCTATGATGCCTACAGTAATAAGTCTCTCAATAATAATTTATTATTGGCTTACGGCTATGGAGATGGTGGTGGCGGTGTTAACCGCGACATGCTTGAAAGTCGAAGAGTTTTAGATAAACTTCCTGGATTACCACATGTTAAAACTGGAACAGGTAAAGAGTTCTTTGATCAACTTCATGAGACAGTAAGTGCAGCTGAGAAGACACAGTATGTGCCAACTTGGGATGGTGAATTATATCTGGAATTTCATCGTGGCACTTACACTAGCCATGCTTATATGAAGAAAATGAATCGTAAGCTCGAACTGATCTATCGAAGACTCGAGTATGACGCCGTTTTAAATGAGTTGGCTAATGGTACGCAATATCCACAAAAGACACTAAACGATGGTTGGAAAATCTTGTTAAGAAACCAATTTCATGACATTATTCCAGGATCGGCAATTCATGAAGTCTATGAGGACAGCCAAAAAGATTATAGTGATGCCTTATTATTAGCTAAACAAGTTGATAAAACTCTGAATGATCAGAAGACGGTAGATAGTTTTACTATAATTAATGATCAAGGATGGACAAGACAGGAGTTAGTTAAAGTTCCGGTAAAGGATGATGGTATTTTTACTGATAAGGATAACCTTCCACTAAATTCTGAGAAGATTGATGGTGGTTATTTAGTTAACACACCAGTGATTCCTGCTACTGAAAGTACAGTAATTACTTTCCATAAAGGTCAGACTGTCGAGGATACAATTGATTTTAACGTTGCTGAGATCAATGAACAGGGGTTACAAACTTCGTTTTACGAGATTGACTGGAACAGTGATGGCCAATTGACTAGAATCTTTGATCGCCAGGCACAGCGAGATGTTTTAGCCCAAGATGAGCTTGGTAATGCGTTGGAAGTCTATGAAGATAAGCCACGTGATTATGATGCGTGGAATATTGATCTTTATTATTATCAAAAAAAGCATGCATTGAAGGCCGAGTCAATTAAAGTAATTGAAAACAATGAACTGCGTGTGGTGATCCAATTCAATTATAAATATCTACACTCTGTAGTCTCCCAAGATATGATCCTGTATCGTGACTCACGACGCATTGATTTTAAGACGAGTCTTGACTGGCAAGATCATCAGAAATTATTAAAAGCAGAATTCACGACAAGAATTCGTTCCACAGAGGCACGTTACCAGATTCAATTTGGCAATTTAGAGCGGACAAATACATGGAATAACAGTTGGGATTGGGCAAAATTTGAGACGGTTGGTCACCAATGGGCAGATCTTTCAGAACACAATTATGGAGTTTCGTTATTAAATGATTCTAAATATGGATATGCAATTAAAAATAATCGAATGACAATTACGCTTTTAAAGAGTGCAATTAGTCCAGATCCTGAAGCAGATATTGGCCATCATGAATTTACGTACAGTTTATTACCGCATGAAGGAGACTTTGTTTCAGGGAAGGTTGAGGAGAATGCTTGGGCGTTAAATAGTCCGTTGCAAGTATTGAAGGGTCAAAAACTTGCTAATCAATCTAATGCTTTTACGATGCCAAGTAATCAAGTATTAAACATTGATGCGGTTAAGCGAGCTGAAGATGGTAACAATATCATTGTCCGGTTTCATGATCATACGGGAGGACGTCGGACAATTACGCTGAATCCAACGTTTGACTATTCTGGTTGGCGAGAAGTTAACTTACTCGAAGAGGCCAGTGATAGTACTTGGAAAACTGGTACAGTAAAGCTTGCTTTAGCACCCTATGAAATTAAAACGCTTGAGTTTAAAAAGTAAAGTAATGTAAGGAAATGATGCTATGTTAGTTGGAAGTATTGAGGCAGGTGGTACAAAGTTCGTTTGTGCGGTTGGAGATGAAGAATATAACATTGTTGATAGTCATCATTTTCCAACAACAGATCCTGATACGACTCTGTCTAAGGTAATTGATTATTTTCAGCAGTTTAAGATAAGTGCACTGGGGGTTGCGAGTTTTGGTCCTCTGGATCTTGATAAGCAGAGTGCAAACTTTGGATCAATTATGGCTTCCCCAAAATTAGATTGGCGCAACATTCCAATTTATCAAATATTAAAAGATCGATTGCGGATCCCAATCTTTTTGACAACGGATGTGAATGGCTCTGCATATGGCGAGTATATTATTGGACGTTTACGAGGACAAAAGCTTAACTCGTTGGTGTATTACACAATCGGTACTGGCGTTGGAGCGGGTATTATCTATGATGGGAAATTTTTAGGTGATTTAGGTCATCCAGAGATGGGTCATGTTTTTGTAAAGCGTCATCCAAATGATAAGAGCTTTAAGGGCATTTGTCATTATCATCATGATTGTCTTGAGGGATTGGTGTCAGGTCCCACATTTGAAGTACGTTTGGGTAAACGAGGTGAAGATGTTTCCCTGAACGATCCTGTTTGGGATGTGATGGCCTATTATATGGCCCAGGCTTTAATGCAATCAACAATGACATTGCGCCCAAGTAAATTTGTTTTGGGCGGTAGTGTGGTAAATGACAGTTTTCTAAAAAAAATTCGCCAACAATATAAGATGCTAATCAATGAGTATATTTCGCTACCGTCACTAGACGATTATATTGTTCGACCATTGGTTGAGAATAATGGATCAGCAACAATCGGAAATTTTGCATTGGCAATTAAGCAGAGTCAGCAGGAATAATTTATGAGAAGGTAATAAAATGCAGGAACCACTTTTTTTAAAACCGATTTTTCATTCAAAACTATGGGGTGGACGAAAATTAGAGAATGATTTTGGATATACATTGCCAGATGGAAATATTGGCGAATGTTGGGCAATTTCGGGTCATTTGCATGGGCCTAACGAGGTTGCTAATGGGAGTTATAAGGGGAAATTACTATCGGATTTATATGTCTCAGAACCGCAGTTATTTGGTCAACCGCAGTTAAAACGTTTTCCATTATTGGTTAAGATACTGGATGCTGAGGCAGCATTGTCTGTTCAGGTTCATCCCGATGATGATTATGCGGAGGCTCACGAAAATGACAGTGGTAAAACCGAATGCTGGTATGTTATTAACGCGGATCCCGATGCTTATTTGATCTATGGACATCGTGCAAAGAGCAAAGAGCAATTGGCACAAATGATTAAAGCGGGAGATTGGGATGAATTATTGAGAAAACAACCCGTTAAGCCAGGCGATTTCTTCTATGTTCCTAGTGGTACTGTTCATGCCCTAACTAAAGGAATTGAAGTGCTAGAAACGCAACAAAGTTCAGATGTTACTTATCGTATGTATGATTGGGACCGTGTAGATAAGCATACTGGAAAGAAAAGAAGTTTGCACATTCAGCAATCGTTGGATGTTATTACGGTGCCATTTGAGATACCTAAAATTACTTCTAAAGTATCGCACGATGGGGACTCAACAATCACGAAATTGGTGAGCCCACCAGACTCTAAGTATTTTTCAGTTTTTGAAAATAAGATCAAAGGCACTGTAGACTATACCCGTGATAAGAATCCGTTTATGCTGTATTCAGTGATTAGAGGTCAAGGTGTACTTGAAATTGGTGACAAACAGTACACCATAGTAAAGGGGCAACATTTCATTGTTCCCAATGATGTATTGAATTGGAGAATTAGTGGAGATTTGTTGTTAATCTCGTCTACCCCTAGCCCAAGAAATTATTAAATTAAAAATGAGTAAATAAAGTCCATTAGGCTTTGTTTGCTCATTTTTAGAAAGGAAGCGGTATTTTGACAGCACAACTATCATGGCTTGATGATCCTATGGTTTATCGGGTTAATGCTTTAGAAGCGCATAGTGACCACTCATTTTATGCAAGTGAAAAAGAGGTGATTAACCATGACAGTAGCCTCAAGTACAACCTTAGTGGAAAGTGGCTGTTTCATTACGCAGATAACCCAATGCAACGCATTAAAAAGTTTTATCAACTAGATTTTAATTTAACGAGTTTTGATAACATTTCGGTTCCTAGTCATATTGAATTGAACGATTACGCATCAAATCAATACATTAATATACAGTACCCATGGTCTGCAAAAGTGCAACGGTGCTTCGATAAGAAAGGATCGTTAAAAAATTCTTTTTCTAAAGGTGAAGATAATTCTGTAGGTGAATATGCTAGATACTTTGACTTGCCACAATCCTTTATCGGAAAGAGAACTCATATTATTTTTGAAGGTGCAGAACGTGCAATTTATTTGTGGTTGAACGGCCATTTTATTGGATATGCTGAGGATAGTTTTGCGCCACACGAGTTTGATTTGACACCTTATCTGGAAGACAAAAATAATTATTTGGCAGTTGAAGTCTTTAAGTACAGTACGGCTGCATACTTGGAAGACCAAGACATGTTTAGCTTTTTTGGCCTTTTTAGGAATGTAGAATTAGTGGCCTGGCCGGATACGCATCTGGTAGATCTCTTTTTGCATCCTAAATTAAGTGTTCAGGCACAAGAAGGCTTGTTAACTTGTGATCTGAAATTTTCAGGTGATATTTCAAAACAATTAAAGTGTGAACTATATGATACTGATAATCGATTGATTAATCATCAGACTTGTCTTATCAAGCAAAAACAGATTAGTATTGACTTTGGGCGAGTTTCGGCTGTTAAAGTCTGGGATAACCATCACCCAAACCTTTATCGAGTTGTCTTTAAAATTTATGATTTGAATAGAAAAATTGAAGAGGTTGTACAGTATGAGTTTGGATTTCGAAAAATTAGAATCAGTGAAAATAATATTGTCCAATTGAATGATCAACGGCTAATAATTAATGGCGTCAATCGGCATGAATGGAGCGCAAAGAAGGGCAGGTCAATTTCTTCAAAGGAAATGCGGAAAGATATTCAAACTTTTCGAGTTAATTATATTAACGCTGTTCGAACATGTCATTATATGGACCAAGATTATTGGTATTTCCTGTGTGATCATTATGGAATTTACGTTATGGCGGAGAATAATCTGGAGACACATGGGACGTGGGTTGGAGGACATCCAGAGGAAAATTTACCAGGATCTGGAAAGATTTGGCGCGGAATGGCTTTAGATCGAGCTAAGTCAAACTTTGAATGGCTCAAAAATCACTCGTCTATATTGATATGGTCTTTGGGGAATGAGTCCTATGCAGGCGACAATCTTATGTTAATGGATCAATTTTATCATACACATGATTCCGAACGTTTAGTCCATTATGAAGGTGTCAGTCGAAATCCTATTTATCGTAGTCGAATTTCTGATTTTGAAAGTGGAATGTATATGCCACCAGATAAGGCGACGGAATATTTGCAGCAGGGACCAGACAAGCCTTTGATCTTTTGCGAATATATGCATTCAATGGGAAACTCAGTGGGTGGATTGGGCCAATATATCAGTTTGATTCAAAAATATCCGCAAGATTGTGGTGGATTTATTTGGGATTTCATTGATCAAGCGTTGTATGCAAGGGATGAAGTTAGTGGGAAAGATGTTTTAAAGTATGGTGGCGATTTTGATGATCGTCCTAATGATGGCGCATTTTCTGGGGATGGACTCCTATTTGCCGATCGATCGCCTAAACCTGCTATGCAGGAAGTTCGTTATTATTATCAAAAGTTAGACCGATTGAATTATAAGCATGAATTACCGTGACTAAGAATCATGTTAGAATCAGTTCAGTCAAGCTGATGACTGAACCAACAGTTGTGCTTTTTAAAATATTCGGCTTCTTTTACCTCGATGAGATGGTATGTGTACAGGTAATTGTGCAAATACATCTTAGTAGGAACCTTGAATTAAAGTCTAGAAAATCCCCCTAAAGTTTTATGGCAAAATGTCATTAAGCTTTAGGGGGATTTGTTTGATTTCAAAATCTAGTAAGGTTTATACCCGAAGTGCACAGCTGCTGCACCAAGATTGAACTGGTCGTAGCTGACACGGGTCAAACCAGCCGCCGTGAACATGGTGGCGAGCTGGTCGACCGACACAAAGTCATGGGTCGAGCGCTGGAGATAATTGTAGGCCTGGTAGTGGTGCGCCACCACACTGCCCATTAGTGGTACCAGATGCCCGAAGTAGATCTGCCAACCAACGTGAATTACCGGATTCGTCGGTTGCGACGTTTCCAGGCACACGACTTGGCCGCCGGGTTTGACCACGCGGGCCATTTCCCGTAAGACCTGATTGGCATCTGGGACGTTCCGCAGGCCAAAGCCAATCGTGACCACATTGAAGCTATTGTCGGGGTAGGGCAAATGCATGGCATCGCCTTGTCGCAGCGTGATACGGTCGGTTAACTTAACCGCACGGATCTTGACCGTGGCTTCTTGTAGCATAACTGGGCTGAAGTCTAGGCCAACCACTCGACCGGCGGGACCGACCGCCTTAGCCAAGGCTAAGGTCCAGTCGCCAGTCCCACAGCAGAGGTCCAATGCGAAGTCACCGGGGTGGACGGCCATCATCGCCATGACGCGTTTGCGCCAGACGCGGTGGGTGCCCAGACTGATGACACTATTCATTTGATCGTATTGTGGGGCAATTTTGTCAAAAATAGCTTGAACGGATTGCTCCGGCGTCTGGTTAGTCAGTGCCATGGGCGGCCTCCTTGATTAGAGTCGGTACTTTGCGTCGATATCGTCGTCTTGTGACGTTAAGAGCTTAGGACCATCATCGGTGATGACCAGAGTATGTTCGTATTGTGCAGACAAGGAACCATCGGCCGTCACATAGTATTCCCAAGACTTATCAGCCGTTTCACGAGAGGCAATTTCCCAAGTCCCCAGGTTGATCATAGGTTCGATGGTAATCGTCATGCCGGCGCGTAACCGGAGGCCCTTGCCAGCTTCACCGTAGTTCGGCACGTTGGGTTGTTCATGCATAGTGGGTTGAATGCCGTGACCAATCAGCTCACGGACATCGCCCATGTGTTCTTCACCCTCCGTGTAGGCTTGGATGGCGTGACCAATGTCACCGATCCGGTTACCAACAACGGCTTGGTCGATTCCCAAGTAGAGGGACTTCTTGGTGACGTCCATCAGGTGTTGGGCTTCGGGACTGATCTTACCAACGGCATACGTCCAGCAAGAGTCACTTTCAAAGCCATCCAGGTTAACGGTCATATCGACCGCCACAATGTCGCCTTCTTTTAAGAGTAATTCTTTACGAGGAATGGCGTGGGCCACTTCGTCGTTAACGCTGACACAGGTAGCGTACTTGTAACCTTCAAAGCCCTTTTCGGAAGGGGTTGCCCCGTGTTCTGCAATATATTTGTTGGCAAAGCGTTCGATTTCCCAACTTGAAATGCCTGGCTTGATGATGTCGCGCAGACCCTTGTGGACGCCTGCAAGTACGGCACCGGATTCGGCCATCTTTTTAATTTCACGATCTGATTTAATGGTTATCAACGTGTTACCTCCTCAAAATTTCGTTTAAGATTGGCCAATAGCGGACAATCCCAAACGTTTCCATACATGACTAATTTACACCTAAATTAGCATTTAGGCGAACCACTTCCTTGAAAGACGATTCCAGTCAACGCGTCTCGTCTTTCTTGAAAAAGTGGCTTTTGATGAAACCAGCGGTGACCAGAGCCAAGACAACCAGCAGCGTTGTCTTGAAGTCCGTCACAAACCTGAAGATCAGGAGAGCAATCAGGCCAACAATGATTAGTAAAGTCACACTTTCAACAAGGATACGGGTGTTCATCAGTTGTCGCCTCCCAGATGTCGATCTTCCTAAAAAGGACGTTCTCGGCACAAACGAGTTTGAGACAATTGTCCCAAACTCGCCGTGAGGTGGTGCTGTGCCTATTTAGCAAAGATTGTCACCGTTATTATTCGGCTCTTAGCCGATCGATGGTGCCGTTGTCAATTTGTTCCAGAATCCGCTTCGCTTCGGTGATGCGGGCATCGCACAGAAAATCCATTGCGTTATCTTTTTCCTTTTTTGCCCGGTTCATTTGTTCCGTTAAGAAATTAATCTCATCGTGTAAGTATGCTACTAAGTCCATATTTTACCCTCATTCCTTGCGTAGTCCGCGACGGCTGAGTTCCCCCAACCTCAATTAGTCTCATTGTACCAAAGATTGGGGAATAAGTAACTTCATTGCATAGCAGTTGGGGCGCCTTGGTTTACAGGTCACCGGAAAAGGACTAGGATGAAAGTCAGTTGATAATGCTTCTAAAGTAGGCGTGAGGGAGGAATTATATGAAACAACCAATTGATTTACAGGGGAAGAGTTACAATCACTTGGCGTTTATCTGGACGCTACTGGCAGGAACGTTTACCATGTCCATCAGCCAGTCGTCGCTGTCAACGGCGTATCCAACGTTGATGCAGTACTTTGGGGTGCAGGCCTCGACGGTACAGTGGTTGACGACCGGCTTCATGCTGGTGATGGTGGTCATGATGCCCGTTAGTCCCTGGCTGTTGAATAACATTCGCTTTCCGGTCTTATTCATCAGTGTCTTGGCTCTATTCGATATTGGGACGTTTATTATCTACTTAGCACCAAGCTTTGGCCTGATGATGTTGGGGCGGGTGATGGAGGCCATGGCGGTCGGCATCATGTTTCCCTCTTATCAAACGGTCATGTTGCGGATCACTCCAGAAGATCAACGGGGTGGTGTCATGGGAATGGCCGGCCTGGTCATGGGGTCGGCGTTAGCAGTTGGTCCGATTATTTCCGGGATCGTGCTACGCTACACGACGTGGCAGGGGCTGTTTGTGGTCTTTATGGTTATCATCACCATTGTTTTCTTAGTAGCATTGAAGACTATCAAGAACGTGATGCCGCAACACGAGTCACACCTAGACTATTGGTCTGTGATCAGTAGCGTTGGTTTTATCGGTATTTTGTACGTGGTCAACCAGATTGGTAAGGCCGGCGTCAACTGGGGCCTGATGGGGGGCTTGCTGGTTGTGAGCCTGTTGGCGGTAACGTTTTTCGTTTGGCGGCAATTTCAGACGGCAGAACCTTTGCTGGATCTACGTGTGCTGAAGACGGCTAACTTCGACTTGGCGGTTCTACTGACAGGGACCTCGTACATTGCCTTGATTGTCGTCACCATCGTCTTTCCGTTGTACTATCAGGAAGTACTGGGGATTTCACCGTTTGCATCCGGGATGGCACTGGTGCCCGGGGCGGTCGTATTGAGCCTGTTAAATCCGCTGACTGGGAAACTGGCCGATCACATCGGCTTTAAGGCCACCATGTTGATGGGGATGTCGATGATCGTCCTCGGCTGGCTGTGGTTGGCTGTGGTCTCGGGTCAGCAGTCCTTGGTGGCCATGATTCTGATTGCGACCCTGATTGAAGGTGGCAATGCCTTTGTCATGATGCCTGCAGTGACGTTGGGGGCCAACTCGTTACCCGATCAGTTGATCTCACACGGGACGGCAGTCATTACGACCGTTCGGCAGATTCTCGGCTCGACCGGGGTGGCTGTGGCGACCCTAATCTTAGCGATGGTTACCGCGAGCCACGTCAAGGTCACGACGCATGCGGCGGCCACGTTGGCGGGCTACCACGCGGTCTTCGTGACGTTCTGCGTGGTCGCGGTTGTCGGCTGGATCTTTGCGGCAATGCTACGGGACGGTCGGAAGACCCAGACTGCTAAATAATTAAGTTGTTTTGGAGGTCCATCTGTTGCATGACGGGTGGCCCTTTTTTAGTAAAGAAAGTCGTAACCTTGCAGACGCTAAATGGTTTATTCGTTGAATTGGTCTACAATAGAAGTAGCGATGACGAATCGAGGGCGAAATGGGCAAAGCCTTTGGGAAGAGTTGCAGGTGCCATATTTCTGGGGTTACTCGTCACGTTTCTGTTCATGTTAGGTTGCCCCTCCAACCATAATGATCAGTCAACCGGTTGGAGAATTTACCGAGTGGATTTGCTGGGTCGCCGTCCTGATTTTTGTGGTTGGTAGAGGTGTTGTGCTGGGATTCAGTGATGTTTGCGATTCTCGACAGTTGGCGACTGGTGTTCGAGAATAGTGCTAAGTGATGGTCGCTGGGAGGGGGAGAACTTTGCGTAAATCAGTTGAATTGTGGCTCAAAAAGAACTGTAAATGGTTGGTCGTCATAGTTGTGCCCATCATGTTGGTCACGATGTTTCTTCCCGTCATTCCTAGTAATGCAGTGCGGTTATGCATTCTTAAAAGTGGCCATCCAGTTGCGGCTCTATTTTCTGGACCCAGGAAGCTACCGAAGTCGGAATTCAAATATTACTCTGGTAATAAGCAGGAGATGTACTATCAGATTAATGTTCCGTTTGAGACGGAGAGTGCAAATGTTGATGTGCTAACGGTACATAAAGCGGTTAATCAGAAGTTTTATCAGAAATATGTGGCGCATTTATCCATACCTTTGGGGCCTTAAACGAGCGCACAGAGAGATAAGGAGGTCAGCGGAGATGTTCCTAATGAAATACAAGCGGAGAATGATGATTGGCAGCATCGCAATGGTGTTGGTCATCATAGCTATAGGCGTCGCATTCTTATTAGTTCCCAATACGCCACAAAACGCAGTACGGCTTACAATATTAAAAAATGGCCATCCAGTGATTGCCTTGACGGAAACACCACAAAGACTGACCGGTAGTGAACGTTTGGGTTATTCCGGGAAGATGGCTTGGCGGTATTACAGCGTTAAAAAGTCGTTTGATGCATCGAATGGGTGGATTAACATCGACACATTGGCAGTTAATAAGCCTAAAATGGGTTCAAAAATGTATCGCGTACATGTTGTCCATGATGTCGTTTAGGCCTTCATCAGGTAAACCGAAAGGTCAAAAGAGCCTAAAATGTAGCGGGTTATACTGATAATGTATCTTTTAACCTTCAGAGGGAAAGTAAAAGCTGTATCGAATCGGTCGTCACGGCTGATTCGGTGCAGCTTTTTTAGTGTCGAATAAAGGTTGAAAGCCAAAATGTTTGCGTTACTCTTGCAACCGTAGGAGTTAGCACGGCTAAATTAGTGGAAACAGCCACACTCCGGCCGCCAGGGATTCCACTGGCTTAGTAGAAAACCAGGCTTGGAGACTCGGCACTTTCGAGGCTTCAAGTTGTGTTCACACCGATCCAGCCCATATCTGCCGGCCGGTAAGGCGATGGTTGGACGATGTTGCCTAATTTTAGGCCCAGTACCGTTGTGACAACAGTCATAATAAGTGTTTTGGAACTTTCGACCTTGGAAGTGTCAATCTACGCGTTCGAAGACTTCGCAGAAGCATGGAATCTGTTCGTTGAAGGTTTGACCGACTTCGCGGTACTCATTGGCAAAGAAGGCACGATGTTCCCGGCGCCAATAGGCCAACGTCCGATTACCTTCGCCCTCGTGATAGGCGTGTTCCTGGGTGACTTGGTCAAACGAGACGACCTCAGTCACCTTGGTTTGCGTCACACAAACGGGCTGGTCGTGAGCGTCTAAAATAACGTTATATTCTCCAACGAACGGGAGGTGTTCGTCTGGTTCGTACAGGTCGAGTGCTGAGGTGGTCGCCGTTTTACGGCCAATCTTAACCAAGTGCGCGAGTTCATCAGCTGAGTCATCGCTGCCAAAGGCGTAAGTATCGTGATGATCAGTGGTCACTTCGGGATGGCAGGATTTAAAATCCTGCCAAAAGGTTTTGACATCCATGGGTGTGAGCCTCCTTGAGTATGTGTTTGGATTTTGGATTTTTCTAGTGGAATTGAGATTCAGTCAGTGAACAGGCTATCAAAGCAGTGGTCATTTAGAAACTAAATAGTCTGGCATCCGTAGGCGACGAGTTTTAACCAGGTTGCTCTAACCTAGTGCGTTTCCGCGAAGCCACGGCGGCCGCTCGGTTTCGGAATCTGATTCTGCATCATGACGCTGAAACCACCGTCGATGGGGAGACCCGTCGCGTTGATGTAGCTCGAACGATCACTGGCTAGGAACAGGATGGCGTTGGCAATATCGTCGGTCGTCCCGATCCGTTTGCTGGCGGTCAGTTCTTTCCGGCCGTTTTCGACTTTTGGATCCGCATAGAAGGCCGCGGACATCGGCGTCTTGACCAGACAAGGCTCCAGGACATTACTACGAATACCAAACATGCCCCATTCGGCCGCCACCTGTTTGGACAACATATTCACGCCAGCCTTGCTGGTACTGTAGGCGCCACTATAGGTTTCAGGGATATCACTGGCGACCGTTGAAATGTGCACGAAGGTGCCGTGGCGTTGGGTGATCATCAACTTGCCAAATTCGTGGGTCACCAAGTAGTAGCCGTTCAAGTTGACGTCAAGCACTTGTTTCCAAGTGGCATAGTCGAGATCTTCTAAGGGATCAAATTTCAATATTCCGGCCGTATTGATGACAACGTCGACGCGACCGAACTTCGCTTGAACCTGTTGGACGGCGGATTTGACACTGGCCTCGTCCGTAACGTTGGTAGAAACGGCCAACGTCTCCGTGTGATATGTCGTAGCGAGTTTGGTTGCAAAGGCACTCACGGCGGCTTGTTTCATGTCCAGTGCGACGACTTTGGCCCCTTGATTGGCGAGGGCTTCACAAATTTTGGTGCCCATCCCACCGATGGCACCGGTAACCACACAAACTTTGTCCATTAAACCTAACCATGTCTCTGACATCAGCTAATCCTCCTTAAAAATTTCGTGACGGACGGCAGCGACCGGCATCTCATGGCCGGTCCAGAGCTTAAATGCCGCCGCCCCTTGATGCAACAACATGCCTTGCCCATTGATGACGTGAGCGACCTTGGCCTGCTTGGCAACACGCATCAGCTTCGTTTCGGCTGGTGCATAAACGGTATCGAAGACTGTCATATTAGGATGGAACCAAGTGGGATCATCGACTAAGGTCTTGTCGATCAATTTTCCCATCCCCAAACCGGTCGCATCGGTATACAGGTCGCTAGCAGCAATGCTCTTGCGGAACTGATCACGGTTCTCCAGGGGATAGAAGGTGGCGTGACAGTGAGTCTGTTCGTTAATGATCTGAACCACTCGCTTGGCATTTCCAACTGACGAGTCGTTGATATTAAAGACGTTCAACGTTTTCAACCCAGCCAGAGCGGACTGAATCGCAATCGGCGTCCCGGCCCCACCGATGCCTGCTAGCGTCATGGTCTTACCAGCTAATGCCACCCCGTCATCCTTCAGAGCGTTGACGAAACCAATCCCATCGGTCGTGTATCCAGTCAGCTCACCGTTACGATTGACGACCGTGTTAACCGCACCAATCATCTTGGCAGCGGCATCGAGGTGGTCGAGTAGGGGAATCACGGCTTGTTTGAATGGCATCGATATGCTGGCGCCAAGCATCTTGAATGCCCGAATGGCGTCGATTGCTTGGGGTAAGTTATCGGGAGCGACATCAAAGGCTAAGAACCGATCGTTCATCTGTTCATGATTAAAGGCAAAATTGTGCATTGCCGGGGATTGGGAATGTCCCGCTGGATGGGCGATCAACCCGATTAATTTCGTATGACCATCAATTTCCATGACGCAAGCTTCCTTTCAAAATCATTCAGTTGGACCTGCGCTTGGCACCAGCTCTACGGCTGATGTAGCGCTAGTTCACAACTGGTTTGTATATCTTTTGTGCTGTCAAATTACCGGAATTCGCAAGTTGTGTGTCGCCATTTTTGGTCGTCCTAATTTAGCTGGTTTCGGGTGCTCGCAGCGGACTCAAATGACGAGTAGGCATGGCATAAAGCCACGTCAATCAAATAGTGACAACGCTTTATTAAAACTAAGGCAGAAAACCCACGATTTCAATCGCGAGATGAATGCCAGAGCTTAAGCCGTTCTTAAACATACGTTCCCCTACTGGACTGCCAGATATGGTATACTAAATCCAACCTACAGGGGAGGTAGCCGATGGTTAAACTAGGACGTACGATTAAGTTGCGACTCTATCTAGACACGATTCAAGCCGGTGAATTTCTAGCTATGACCCAAGAATACCAGCGATTAGCGAACATTGTCAGTCAATGGGTCTTTGATCACGATTTTCCACTGAGTTGGTTGAAAATAAATAACCATCTGTATAAAAAGCTTAGACAAGAATCGGCGCTCAATAGTCAGATGGTGCAGTCGGTCTTTCGCACGGTTGTCGCTCGTTACAAGACGGTTCAGGAACAAATGAAACAACATGCTTATCGCTACAAGGCAACCGACAACAAGTGGATTCAAATCCCGCGAGACTTGACGTGGCTGGAAAAACCGATTTATTTTCGCCGGCCTCAAGCCGATTTGGTTCGTCAGAGTAATTATTCCTTCATCAATGGCATGACCCAGATTTCCATCACCACCCTTGGGAAGCGAACGAAGCTAGCTTTTTCCAACAAAGGTTTTGAAGACTACT
>NZ_BAAFRU010000020.1:0-41863 GCF_045862015.1 Levilactobacillus muriae | reverse complement strand
CGACCGACGAACTAAGGGGAAACCTTAGCGTAGAATTGTACTCTGGTTCAGTTATTCCAAATAGCTGATTCCAGGGAACAATTCTGCGCTCAAAACGTCACTCCCTCTAAACTGAATGGAAAACCGTAACCCGTCAAGTCAAATTCCAAAGAAAAAAAGAAAGTTGGTGGAATTGTTGGAATGTAAGGATTACATTGTTCCATTGAATCCAGATGTGATCGTTAAGAAGCTGTCTAAAATCTCTTAAGTAATAGTGCTAAAAACGCTAAAACGACCATTTGCAAATTGGTGGTTAATTGACGCTCACAATTTTTCCAAAGTCGCCGACAATTCTCTAGCCAACTAAAAGATCGTTCGACTACCCAACGTTGGGGCATGACTTCGAATCGATGCAACTCATTGCGCTTCGCAACCTGCACGGTTGCGTTTAAATTACTGGCTACATCGAGCTGAAAATTAACGCCTGAATAACCACCATCAACTAAGACATTTTGAACCTGGCGTAAATGCATGGCATGTAAAGCGATCATTGCACTGGCCCCGTCTCGATCAGAGACGTTCGCTCGCGTCATGTGAATGGCCTGCGGAAAGCCATTGATATCAACTGCCAGATGGCGCTTAATCCCCGAGATTTTCTTACCAGCGTCGTAACCTTTGTTTTCAGCAGTAGCGGTGTTTTTGACGCTCTGAGCGTCAACGATAATAAAGGAAGTTAAAGCTGAACGTCCTTGGTAAGTTCGCCGAGCAATGACAATTTTTTTAAAACTTGTTCCAATAAAGAATCAGCCGTAGGCTCAGCTTTAGTTGACCAAATTTTGTAATAGTTGTAAACTGACCGCCATTCTGGGAAATCACCGGGGACTTGACGCCATTGGCAACCGGTTTTCAAGACATATAGGACCGCACAGAAGACCTCGTAGAGGTCATATTTTCGAGGCTTAGTTCGCTTACGAAAATTTTCTAAAGCTGGTCGAATTAATTCAAATTGTTGCCGAGTAATATTGCTGGGATAATTTTTCATAGCTTAAACTCGCTTTTTACATAGAAGTATATCAAAAATCATAGATCTTGGACAGCTTCTAAGAAGACAATCTATCGGAGTTCTGCAAGAATTACTGAGCGACAAAGGAACCAAGTGAAGAGAGTTTTGCGTAGTCAAGGGTATCAGGGAAGAATTAGTAGTATTCGATACACTCGGGTAAATTACAAGTATTCCTTTAAAGTATCAGTGAAGTATCGGGGAAGTGTTGGAAAATTTTTGGTTAATACAAAGAATGAGACAGTTGAATTTAAGGGAACGGTCTAGGAGTAATACCAGTAAATTTCACAAACTTCCTTTCCCCAATTAAAGCCAATCTGCGACCTATACCACTTCTTTTTTGGACAAGTTCACAATCAAAAAATAACGGAATGTGGAAGTACCGCGGTGAATGTGGGTTACTTGGGATAAGCCACATTATGTAAAGTAAGAATCGGTATAGCTAATTGTATTATCAACCATAGCATGTTAAGCAATGAGATGATGGTAAGTGTTATTGGGTTTGCTTGTTATCTACTACTGTTAGTAACTTAATGGAAACGTTCTTCTTTCTATTCTTATTGACATTATATTAAATAGATGTTAGTCTACATTAAGTGATTTCTTTAAAGTTGGTTTTTATTCTTCCTTCTTTGAAGATTGGACGCTCCTTCAAGCAGGGCGTCCTTTTTTATTACAAATATTTCATCATCATTGCTTTTTTGCTACATATAAGATATAATTGTACCTGCATAGATGAATCCATGATTCTTCCCTTCCGCTGACCTGTTGAAGGGTTTTTTTGTGCACTATTTTAGTGATTATGACTTTTTCGTGAATTTTTTAAAGTTTTCTTTTGGCATAGTTGGTAACGTATGCTATAATTGCCGTTAGCAAGAATGATTGTGGACATTTACATAATGTTTTTGCTAAAAAGAAATTATTAGGAGGTTTTCATCTATGCGTTCATCATTCGCAAAGTCTATTTATGTAGGCGCTGCAGTGTTAGGTTTAGCTGGTCTTTCAGCTGTTACTACCACTACTGCAAGTGCTAAGAGCTATGCAACTGCCGGTGCTTACACCGCTCTTGCAGACAAGAGTCAAAATGTTACTGTAACTGGTACTAATGCCATTTACTCAAAGCCAGGTACTGTTAAGGGTGCCAAGGTCGTTGCTTCTAAGAAGACAGTTGCTAAGTTAGCTGCTTCTAAGAAGTCTAGCGACACTTTCTACGCATACGGTACTAAGACTACTAACCGTGGTTCCGTATACTACAAGATCGTTACTATGGACAAGAAGTACCGTGGTTACGTTTACACAGGTAAGACTGCTGGCACATTTACTGCCGGGATCAAAGCTGCTGAAACTACGACTGCTGCTACTACTCCAGCACGTACTACCGGTTACTACTTGAAGGATGTTTCAAAGCATACTCTTTGGACTGCTCCTAAGAATACTGATATCCATGCCAAGAAGGTTCGTCTTTACGGTGTTGCCAAGACTGATCCATTCACAGTTGATAAGGCCGCAACTAAGACTAAGGAAGGTTCTTTGTACTATCACGTAACTGATAGTAAGGATTCTTCAATCTCTGGCTGGATCTACGCTGGCAAAGGTTACGACACTACTATCACTGATAACACTAAGCAAGACTTAGGTGGTTTGTCATTGAATATTGCAGCCGCAACTGCCAACCCTGACAACAGTGTCAACGTGGTTTATCGTGATGGGGCCAAGACTGTGTCAACTATGACTTGGGTTAACTCACCTGTAGCTAACGCAAATCCTACTAAGGCTGGGGACTCTGTTGACGGTTTTAAGGACGTTTCCAGTAATACGCTTTCCCAATTCGTTACTAACAATGTACCAGCAAACTACAAAGCATCTAACATTGCTACTGCTACTGCTGGCGTGAAGTTCGGTAACACTATTTATGTTGACGTGACTGCAGCAGCCACTTCTAAAGTTTCCTTTGTTGTTGATAATTTGGCACTAGACGCCACTAGCGGTAAAGAAGTCACACAAAATCAAGCAGACGCTGTTGCTGGTAAGCTTACTGCAGGTACTAGTTTAACTTCCAAGGACATTACGGCTACTTTAAGTCCAGTAGCTAAGGATGAACTGAGTGGAGTTAAGGGTACTCAATTCTCTCCAGATCAATTGAACAAGATCGTTGCTGGTATCACATTGGGTAATGGTACTAAGACGTACTATGCATCTAATGGTGACGCATATCACTATACTTTTGCTATCACGACCAAGGTTGCTAAAGATGGCGCAAAGTCAAACACTTTTGCCACTGATAACCGCTTAGCATTCCCTGGTGACACCTTGAAGGCTAGCGTTACTGCTACCTTGACACACGGTGCTGCTTCAACCGCTGCTTCAGACAACAGCTGGATTGCTTAATCAGTTTAAATAGTTGTTTAAAAGGTAAACCCAAATGGGTTTACCTTTTTTGTACATAAGTATCAAGTTTAAAAGTGTTTTCCCTGCATATTAATTGGTTCCGACAATGTTGGCTTAGCCTTCTTACGTGGCATATTTTCCTTATGCCGCTTATATAGCAAGTAGAAACATGCGCCGGAAATTATCAGTAACGCTGGCCATGATGTAACAATCTTCCAGACATCAATCAGCAATACGATGCCTATGATCCACCATATCCACTGTGTGAAGAACTTGTATCCTGCCCATATAACTATGAGTGTTAGCAGTAAAAGCATTGTGAGCGCCTCCTGTAACAGATAACTTCGATAATTAGTAGTTCATGCGCGTGATTTCGGGAGCTGACGTTAAATAATCATTAATGTGATCTAAGAAATTTTGAAAGTGAGGAGTTTCATTGTGGGATTCGACCGCTGTTTGATCCTTCCAATGTTCAATTATTTCGTAATCGTTGTCATTGATCAATGATTTAAAGTGGCCGTAGAATTCATTGCCAGTTTCCTTTGAAGAGCAGACAACCAATTCGTGTACAAATGCCTCATACTGTGACTTCATTTCGGGTTTAACATGCAAAGCAACGTTAATAATTTTCATAGAATTACCTCCTGATTAGTATAATCATACCGCTAATATCGAGTGCCATTGGTATTTATTTAAACAAAATCCAGATCCATTAGGGATTCTTCCAAGTTATCAATGGTTTCATTGCGTTCCATATAATCAAACCAGCCATCATAAGATTTTCGCTGACGGGGCTTCATGGCTGAACTCAATTTGGCTTGGATATTGCTAATGAATTTGATGACAGCACTGCTGGTCTCATTTTTAATGCGCAGACTATTCCACTTTTTATTGGTGGGGCGGTCTGCGTTTTGTTCGTTTAGGAACGCAGCATATTTATCCCGAAAATTGTCGACAATCTGGCTATGTGCTTCCAAGTATTCTTCTAATTCAAACGTTGTCATAATAGCAACCTCCATATTTAAGTTGTGAATCAACTGATTACACAGGACTCGGACCCATGACCAACCACCCGGCTAATCAAACGTATGTTCTTTTTGAATGCTAAGAGAAGTCCCCATGTAGGGGACTTATGAAAATACAACGCCTAATACTTTGACGCCAGTCTCTTTATTAACTTTGATATTAGGATATTGTGGGTTGAGTGATACCAGCGTAGCTTCACCATCAACTACTGACAGCTTTTTCAGATACGCACAACCGTCCATAACCGCGGCAATGATCTGACCATCACGGTAATCGTCTTCCTTCTTGACGAAGACAACTTGCTTGTCCTGATAGACAGGTTCCATTGAGTGGCCGTTTATCTGGAAGGCATAGTCATAATTGCTGGGGACAGGCTTATGTACAGTTACAGTGAATGGCTTAGTAGAATCATCAAGGAACTCACCAACACCAGCAGAGAGGACACCGTTGGCGGTAATTTCGAGGGTATCATCGTCTTTAGGAAACTTGATGACGTTAGATTTACTAGAAGATGACAACTTTTCCTTTGCGAATGAATAAACATCTTTTTGCTGGTCAACAGATAGCTTAGAAACGACTTTCAAAATCATATCAGCATAATCATCATCGGCACCGTACATTAATGTTTTTATATCAACATTAAATAAATCAGACAGTCGTTCCAAATCATCGACCATGGGGCTTCTACTTCCTGATATCCAACGTGAAATGGCGGAAGTAGTTTTTCCAAGTTTGCTTCCTAATTCAGCCATGGTCATGTTGTTTTGCTTTCTGTAGTAATCAATCATTTGAGGAAGAACTACTTTAGCCATGTTTACCATTCCTTTCATAATTTTTTATTACTACTTTAGTTTACCATTTTTTGACAAATAGGCAATATATTTTTGACAAATCGGCAATTTTTTTATTGACAAATTGGCAACAAGATATATACTAGATATTGTAATAAGGAAGGAGGCAATGCGATGGGAAAGACATATAAGCCATTAGACGAAAAGCTTGTATCTACTGGTTTGAGAATGAATTATATTGCCAATAAAATGGGAATTGACATTTCTTATCTATATAAGCTGAGAGTTAATCCATCCAATATATCAGCAATACAGCTTGACAAAATGGCAAATGCTACGGGCATAGACTTTTTAGTCTTATTGTCTGTAGTAAAAAAATTTAATCGTGAAGTTGACAAATTGGCAAGTTGACTAGAAAGGAATGAACCACATGAACGAATTAGTAATTATGAAAGACAAGCAAGCAGTTACTAGCAGCTTGCAGGTAGCAGAAACATTTAGCAAGCAGCACAAGCATGTTCTTGAATCAATTGACAAACTGGCGGCCGAAAATCCGGCCACGAAATCCATGTTTGCCACAGGTGCTTATGAGAATCGTGGTAAGCAATATCCAATGTATTACATGAACCGCGACGGATTTACCTTGTTAGCAATGGGCTTCACAGGAGACAAGGCACTGCAATTCAAACTTCAATACATTAAGGCGTTCAACGAGATGGAACAGCAAGCTAAATCCAAACAGCAACTACCATTGCCGAAAGATTACCCAAGTGCATTACGAGCCTTGGCTGATTCGATGGAAGAGAATCAGAAGCTTAAGCCGGCTGCGGATTACACTCAAAAGATCCTTGCTAATCCAGGATTAGAAACAATCTCGGTAATCGCTAAGAACTACGGCTACTCACCGTGTGAGTTTAACAAGCTGCTGAATGGATTAGGCATTCAATACAAGCAAGGTAAAACATGGCTGTTGTATGCCAAGTATCAGGATCAAGGCTACACACACGTTGAGCCTTACGGATACACCAACAGTGATGGTATTGACAAGGTACGCAACACAATGAAGTGGACGCAGAAAGGGCAACGTTTCCTTTATGACTTTCTCGAATCAAAGGGAATTATGCCTAAAGTTGAGCAGACAGCATAAGAAAGGAATGGTTATATGTACGAAGTTTACCTGCTAGTTGGCTTCCTAACCTTCTGGCTAACGGTAATCGTGCTGATTGCCTCAGCTGGTTATCAACTACGGAAGTCAGTGGTACGTGCCGGCGGATGGGCACCATTTTGGAAAGACTTCTTTGGAATGGAGGATCAACATGAAAATTAATGTTGGTGACAAGGTCAGTTACGAAGATACGTATGCCTCAGGTATCAAGATGGTGTCTGCTGGTGTTGGCAAAGTAGTAGAACTCAAGCCAGACGTTTACGGAAAGTCGAATAAGCAAATTGCTGTCATTATGCAACGTGGCCATGAGCCATTTGAAATGTTCACTAACGGATTGGAGGTCGTCGATCGATGAAACTATGGCATGAAAAAAGAGCCCTGACCTGGACGTCAGAACTCGAAGAGATGAAACGTTTGTCAAAACTATTCTATGACAATTCTACTCAGAAAGTGGGGCATTGGCAATGGCTTTAGCACCAGACGCAGCAACGTTTGATTTTGTCCGGTATATGAATCGGCTGGAATCGCAGCCTGAGACGGGACTCATGGTCAAAGATACCAATGGCGACCCCATGATTTCTGGTGAAACTTATTGGGAAGCAGAAGGCCGATATGTGCCAACCGATGAAGATTCAATGCACGACTTTTTAGATGCTGAGGGTGAGGATTATGGAACCCAGATTGATTGGGACTATGACCATCTGGCAACCATCTTGGAAGATTTTAAAAGTGCGGAGGTGATCTCATGGACGTAGTCAAGGTACACACAAGCAGCCGTTTTCAGCCTAAAGCAGTGGTCGTTAGTAACTTAGCTGAATTAGATGACATTAAATCCGATCTATTCAAAGAAGTTCAACTGTTGGCCGAGAATGATCGACTTAGCAATGATGAGATTGATCGGCTATACAGCATCAGCGACGAGCTTGTTGCCTGGTCACCCAATTTGGAGGAGGAATAAGCATGAATCTATACGAACTTGATGGCAATCTATTGAATGTCGTTGAATTGGCCAGCAGTGCCAAACCAGAAGATCAGCAGTTGTTCGATGACACAATTGAGAGCTTGCAAGATAGCATCGCTGACAAAGCAATTGACTACGGAAAAGTTATTAAGCAGCTGGTAGCTGACAAAAAGCAACTGACAGACAAAATTAAACACGACCAAGAAAGAAATCGTGCGCTGTCCAACAATATTAGTCGGTTGAAATTGGCACTACAGCACGCGATGGAAACAGCAGGCAAAAACAAAATCAAAGATATTGACCTGTCTATTTGGATTCAAAATAACCCCGTTAGCGTTGCTGTGACGAACGATAAAATTATTCCTGATGAATTTACCGAGGTAGAAAAGAAACTGGATAAAACGGCTATTAAACAGGCGCTAAATGATGGTGAAGAGGTTCCTGGAACCAAGCTGGTACAGACACGGTCAATTCGAATTAAGTAGGAGGAAGTTATGGAAAAAAGCGAATCAATTAAAAACTTGGCCACCAGCATGGCACAATTCCGCAAGAATTTACTCAAAGCACAGCCAAGTAAAGATGGGAAAAGCCACTATGGGAATTATGTGACTTTGGAAGACTTAACCGCTGCAGTAGATAGGGCGCTGCCAGAGTCATTAGGTTATACGCAGGAAGCGACCAGCGATCCTAATGGTGTATCTATTACGACTATGGTTTTTGATGCTAGTGGCGAGTACATCATTTACAATCCGCTTTGCATGCCAGTACAGCGTAAAGACGCGCAGGCATTCGGATCTGCTGAAACTTATGCACGACGATATAGTTTATCAGCAGCATTCGGCGTATCCGCTTCTAAAGATGACGATGGACAACAAGCAACTAAAGCGGCTCCTAACAACCGTACGGAACAACAGCCAGCTCATAGGAATAACGGGACACAACAAAGCAATCGTCAACCCCTGTATGTAACTAAACAGCAGGCCACAACACTTAATGGATTGTTTGAGGCAATGAGTAAGGCAGCAAGTTCCCCAATTGAAGCCGTTAGAAACGGTTATCTGGAAAAATTAAACGTTAGCCAGGTCAAAGATTTGACGCATGATGGTGCTAACCAACTGATCAGACTAGTGACTGTTCAATTAAAAAAGCAAAGTGAAAAGGGGAATTCTAATGATTAATAACGTAACACTGACAGGTAGGCTTGGAAAAGATGTGGAATTAAAATACACCGAAAGTGGTTTAGCTGTTGCTTCGGGAACTTTGGCAGTTAGTAGACGGTTCCAAACAAAAAATGGCGAACGTGAGGTTGATTGGATTAATTTCGTCATCTGGAGAAAAGCTGCAGAGGCCTTCGCTAACTTCACCCACAAAGGGTCACTAGTTGGACTAGAAGGCCGTATTCAAACACGCAACTATGAAAACCAGCAAGGCCAACGCGTATACGTCACAGAAGTTATTGTTGAAAACTTCTCGTTCTTGGAATCAAAAAACTCTACTGTCAACGGCAGTTATCAAAATAATCGACCACAAAATAATACGAGTGATCCGTTTGCTAACAACGCTGGCAATGTTGACATTCAGGATGATCAGTTACCGTTCTGATTTGAGGTGATTAAATGCAGCGGTCACGATCAAAATACTTTGAACGGAATGGAAAGTCATACTTGTTAGTTGAGCTTGATCATCAGCCTAATTTAGACCATATCGAGACCGTTAGCGGTTCACGTGACCAACTTTACCTGGATTGGGAAATAGCCGACACACGCAAAGCTAGGCCACAACAACGACGCCTATTCTTTGCCCTGCTAAATGATATTGCTGATTACTTCGTGGTGCCACAAGACTTCCTGAAAGCAATGTTTTATGGCCAATATCGTGAGTATACCAACGGTAATGAGATTAGCCTGTCAGACACGACAGAATCGTCTGTGAGCGACGCTAACGTGTTACTCGACCTAGTTATCGACTTTATGTTTACGTGGCGTGTACCGTTCAAACAAGGCTATGAATTGCTACCGAGAGAGCAAGAGTATTACCAATATCAGTGTTGCCGCCATCGTCGGTGCATGGTGTGTGGCCGTGAACATTCGGATATTAACCACGTTGATACAGTTGGATCTGGCCGTGATCGGAATCATCTTGACCATACGCAACTACGAGTTAACTGTTTGTGCCGAGAGCACCATACAGAATGGCACAAAATCGGGCCGACAGCGTTTGGCGAGAAGTATCACATTCCAGTTGCCGGGATTAAGTTGGACGAAGAGACGTTGAGAAAGATTGGAGTTATAGGAATTTATGGAAGTGACAATAACGCGAGTCAAAAAGTATAACGCAGCTTGGAATAACGTTGTCTCCGTAGACGGTGTACCGGTGGCCATCGCTAAATCAGCACATCGAGCTGGTCAGATTGCAGCATATATTCAAGGCTTGCCAGCTGAGGTTAATGACTTGTGGTTAAAACGTGAGCTTAACAAGCTACAAAAGTGATTTGGAGGAATTGTTATGGGAAAACCAGAAAAGCCCAATTATTACGCTATCATTCCTGCAAGCGTTAGATATGATAATAACCTTCCGAGCAAAGCTTCTTTGCTTTATGGAGAGATTACGGCTTTGTGCAATCAAAAGGGTTACTGCTGGGCAAGTGATAGCTACTTCGCCAATTTGTATGGAGTAGGGAAGTCAACTGTTCAAACTTGGCTCAAAGCTTTAGAAGACGATGGACATATTTCACGAGACGTTATTTATAAAGAGGGTACACGTGAAATTGAGCATAGGTATATCAGAATTTCGGTGGAGGGTATACCGAAAAATCAGGGTACCCCTATACCGAAAAATCAGAGAGATAATATTACAAGTATTAATACTACAGTTAATACTACAAGTAATAAAAAGAATAGTGCAGCTGTCGCTGCACCTTCCTCAATTGAGTCTGACTTTGAGGAAATCTGGTCAGCTTATCCCAACAAAAAGGGAAAGAAGCAAGCTTTTAACCATTACAAAGCTTGGCGTAAAAAGTCAGCAAAGCATTCCAACGATTATCTTTTCAACCAGTTAAAACTGTACAAGCAATATATTGCTCAAAATAAAGATTGGTATCGCCCTATGGATGGATCAACATGGTTTAATGGCCGGTTTGATGATGAGTATCAAGTATCGACTGAACCAAAACATGAGGGCCGCGAGTATTGGACGGGAGGTTAACATGGAGCACGTTACTTTTGACCATGAATATATTCAACGACTAGCCAATGCCCACCATGTTGACCTGAACCACTTGCCAACTAAAGAAGAATTAGATCATAAGACGGCCGAACAAGCAGCTCAACAATTGAAACGGGACAAAATGGCCCGGTACTATAGCTACTCGGTTTGGTCCGGAAACATACCGCTCAAATTCTCGTTTGGCAACTGGGATATTGCTAAGCAGGACAATCCACACTTAGCTAAGTCATTAGGCAAGAAGGCATTCGTGTTGGCTAAGCAATTAGAAAACCAAAACTTTAACGTGGCTATGATGGGTGATCGTGGCGTTGGCAAAACATCTTTAGCACTAGCGATGTTGGACCACCTGATGATCCATGGACATAGTGGCATGTTTGTATCAACTACTGAGCTGCTAAGAATGGTCAATGACAAATATGAGGACACTTCAATTCGGCCCAAACTGATCAACATAACACGTTCGATGATTGAGGTTGATGTATTGATATTAGATGATTTTGGCACGGAAGGCGGTATGACCGGCAACGTTAAACCGGTTCATAAGGATCTGCAAGACATCATGTATCGAGTGTCTAACGCTAGAGTTGATTTTAATCACAACACCGCTAAAGGTATCACCATCATTACGACCAACAACACCAAAGGACAGCTAAAACAGATGTATGAAGGCAAGTTCATTGATCGTGTATATCCAGACAGCCCGGAACAGCAATTGATTTTTGATGGTATGAAAGGAGTGCGTAATGTATGAGCGAATGCCCATTGTGTCATGGAACTGGCGTTGTTTACCACTGTACGGCAAGCACCGTAACAGCTATCCCATGCCCAAATTGCAATGAAGCTTTGAAAGAACGTCGTAAACGTGAATTTGAAGAACTAAGGAACGAAGCAAAACGACTATTGAGAAAGGGGTAGAGATTATGTCATCAAACAAGAAAATGGCGGCCACAATCAGGGCTGCTTACGCCAATTATGGCGACGATCCAGATGATTGGCCGAAGGATGTTAAAAAGAAGATCCGTGGACAAACTGAGGAACAGCACACCGCTGAAAATAAGATCCTACGTCACCTGATTTTACACGGATACACCAACAAATATATTGCGCAAGAACGGTCCAAGACACCGCATTATCTACAGAAATTACGTAGCAGAATGAAAAATCGTGACGAATTGGATTACCAAGCCACGCCAGATGAATTAGCACAGCTAAAATACAACCTCGATCACATGGATTGGCCTAGCAACCCAAGAATTGCTAGCGCTATGGGACGCGACAAAGATTGGGTGCGCTGCATGCGAGTGAAGCTACGGGAGGTATAGTTATGGCAAAATTAGGACGCGACGAATTATATACAATAGCGAGATGGCGACGATGATTAAGTTTAAGGATTCGGATTGTTATCCAATAAAGTTTGACCTGTTTAGACTAATTGCAATATCTGACAAGTTAACTTTTCCGATGGTTTGGCATGAAAAATATTGCTTGAAGAAAGTTATTCAGATTGACAAAGACAGCATATTTATACTTGGACGAGAATTAGCGGAGGCAGACAATGTTTAATTACAATTACAGCAATGAAGTTGAATGGATTCAAGTTCCAGATATTGATGGTGGATTAGTTTGGATCAATTTAGCAACCGTGGAAAGAATCTACCAGACTAGTGATGGTTCGACATTTGAATGTGCTGACACGGTTACTAGAACAACTGTCCCATTTGAAAAAATTTCAGACCTGTTGGGCGGAGGCAGACGATGACAGAAATTAGACCAGACTATTACCGCGGTAGTGATGGCAAAGATTTATTTGACCGATTTGAGGCTGGACTTTTGTCCCGTGAGGAAACTATCGGCTTTTACAAGGCCAATGCCATCAAGTATCTAACTCGCGAAGCGGATAAAAATGGTGAAGAGGACTTAGATAAGGCCTTGACTTACATTGGTCGGCTAAAACGGTTTAAGTATCCGAAGAATGTTGATACAACTACTGATGAGACGCGCGGAAATTATAAGTTTGATAATGATCGTTACCGAAAACATCAGGAATTTGTTACTCAGGAATGGCTGGACGGGTATCAAGTGGAGGCACAGCATGACACACGAACAGATTGAGTATCGCGATTATATTATGCAAGGCATGGCAAGCTATGGTGGCGATGTGGCACAGGCACTAGTGTGGTGCGGCAATCACTTTAACAATCTTAGCAACAGCAAACGCAACATGATTAACAGGTTGTCGGCGAAGGAACGCAACCAGGTTATTCATGAGCTGACAATGGCGGTGTATTGATAGGAATAGCTGAGTTTCAATCCATATTAAGCGATCACAGCGTGCCTAAGGAAGTTTACATTGCTTTGGGTATGCTGAGCAATGTGGAGATTACTAACGTGCTACACGGCCATTTTAGGAGGAATGATTAGTGAAACGATCGACGATTAGAACAGTTGAGGACATCTTACGGGATTATCCTAAGATTGATAAGTACATTGAACAGCGTGAACAGGAGTTACGTTATCCGGTAACACCTGTTGATGAGAATGTTGGCGGTGGTCGGGCGCAGAACAGATTCAACGACAGCACAGAACGATTAATTATCACGCTAGATGAGGACAAGCGGATTAATGCACTGAAGAAGCAACGCCAAGTTATCGATGACTGTTTAGATGAAGTGGGTCCCGATACGCAAGCAATTATTGACGAGCAATATTTTCGGAAATATCCGCGCTATACCTTAACAGGAATGGTCGAAAATAACATGCTGAGCGTTGGTAAGTCACGAGCATATAAACTGAAAAATTTGTTTATAAAGAAGTGTGCTAAAGGATTAGGATTATACGATTTATGAAAAGTGGAAAAAACCGAGAAAATTGAACCCTAGTTTGGGTGTAAATTGGTACCATAAGCGATTGATGAAATGGGCGTGCATAGCTCAACGGAAGAGCAAAGAAGATACGGGTTCGACTCCCGCTGCACGTGTTGCAATTAAGTTAGGTCCCGTAATGTATAAAGGCTAGTACGCACAACTTATAATTGTGAAATGTTTTGGGTTCGATTCCCACCGGGACCATTGGTCAGCAACCGCGGTATTGCGCAATCCCAAAATGCGAGTTCTATACGCTAAGCTAAAAGCGTAAGTCGACGGGTGGTTGAAACGTGGCTGAATAAATTCCCCACTAATGGGGACTGCCCACGTCAGGAGGCTCATTACCGCGTGTGGTTCGATTCCACACCAATCACATATACGGTCGTCTCAAACGAGGCGGCCTTTTAATTTGGAGGAATTGTAATGAGAAACTATCAACGGAACAACTTAATATTCGGCCTGCTGATGGTGCTACTCATTATTGTGTTGGAGGTGTGGATACATGCGACACACTGAGTATGGCTATGTTAGTCCAGAAGAGAATCGTTGCTATCGTGACTTAGAACGTTGGTTGGCTGACAAGAAGAAACGTGAGCGTCGTGCTAAGAAGCATGGCGCTTTTAGTTTGGATGAAAATAAGGAGGAACCATCATGGATTTTGGAGAAGCAATTAAAGCATTAAAATCAGGCGAGCAGTTAAAGCGTAAGGGTTGGAACGGTAAGGGTATTTTCATTGCCTTAATGCCAGGGAACTCCTTTGAGGACTGTGGCGGGCATAAGTGCATGACACACGACTACATCTACATTGATACCACCGGATTGAAAACCACAAATGATTCAGCACCATTGGATCGTGTGCCATGGTTAGCCAGTCAAACGGATATGCTGGCTGATGATTGGGAAGCTGTTGGTGGTGATCATGCCAAGAGTAAGACGCTGTAGACAGCCAGGATGTCATGCCATGGTTAACTTTCCTGATCATTATTGCCAACAGCATTACGAGCATGAAGCAGAGTACCTAGCAAGTCGAGAGCGTTGGGCACGTAGCCACGATAAGCATTACACGCACAAGTACAACACGGTCACACGTAATCGCGATGACACTAAGCGCCAGCAATACAACTTCTATCGTACAAGACAATGGTCACATCTAAGACAACAAGTCCTAGAGCGTGACCATTACTTGTGTGCGTATTGTCGTTTGCAGGGAATCATCACGGCTGCTAAAACAGTTGATCATATTGTGCCAATTGAGTACGACCAAGCACTCAAAGCAAACGTTGATAACCTTGCTGTCATCTGTGGTAAGTGTCACCGACTCAAGACGGATTGGGAAAAAGGCTACTATGGCACAGGACAGGGCAATGAGCTAAGACAAGTTGCTGAGATTACCGATGTGAGCGCTATCAATGTATTGATGAATAAGGAGTGATTAACAATGGATTTGAAACAAGAATACATGCGAAAAAAGTATGATGCAATTCCAAGCTATGAAGAAGTTAAGCTTGCTATGAATAGTGAACTAACGGATGAACAGATTAAAACTGCTGGACTAATTATTAAGCAAGCGGTGTTTTACAACTTATGTGCTGCACACATTGATTTGATTAAATTTACACCAAACCAAGCTAATTCCATGCTCAGACTGCTTAAAGCCAAAGGGTATTCGGACTGTAAAATTATGGTGAACGGTAACACACCTGATTATCTGGCTGTCCAGTTAAACACGTCTAATTTGCGTTCTAAGGAATAATACAACAATCAGGTGTAATGTATCGAAAGCTAAATAAAAATCACCCCCGCCCCCTATTAACGGTCGAGAAGAGCGCACACAATACCTTAATCTTGTGACACAAACGTTTTTTGAAATATTTTAGGTAGGGGGGGTCACCCAATAATGAAAGGAGGCAGAGAAAATGAAAAAAGCGGATAAAGACGTCAACAATGGTCAATTAACGCGCACACCGCCAGCTTACTTAGGCCGGCAAGCTAAGGTCGTTTGGCGTCGATTAGTACCTTTTTTAGAGGATAACACCCCAGTTAAACGCATTGATAGCGGACTTGTGGAACAATATGCTTCTCAATATGAGATTTACCGCAATGCGTATAAGCACATTCAAAAGAACGGTGAAGTCCAAGCAATCTATAAGACGTTGCAAGACCAGACTGGTAAAAAAATCGGTCAGGACTTTACAGGTTATAAGCGTAATCCTATGACACAAATTTACGATTCAGCGGTTAAAAATCTGACTAAACTAGGCGCTGAATTGGGACTATCTCCTAAGTCACGTAGTGATTTGCTTAAACTTAACTTAGACGATCATAAAGACGAGCGAAGCATTAGTGACCGCATGAAAGAGTTTCTAGGATGATAAAAAAGACTACTTCTCGAAGGAGGTGATTAATTTGCGCATTGATTTAACCCAAACCCATGATGTTATTGGAGCTTATCAAGCGTTAGATTGTTCAGAAGTTCGCCAGCAATACACTGATCCAGGCACAAAATATGCTTTTGAAGTCCTGGATGAGAAGGTAATTACTGGTTATTTGATTAAGTTAGCGGCTTTTCGCCATATTAGAGACTTGCAACGACAAGGTAGCGTTGAATTTCCATTTGCTTACTCGGTAAAACGAGTGGATCAAGTACTTAAATTTGCTTCCATCTGTCCGAACGTTGATACAGGCGAACCAACTAAGCTTATGCCGTGGCAGGAATTCATTATGGCTATGCTAATTGGCTGGCGTAATGATGACGGCGGCAAGCGTTTTTCACGGGCTATTGTTTCAGTTGCGCGAGGTTGAATGGTCAAGGTAAGACGTACTTGATGGCAATTATCACCGCCTATAGCTATTTAATTGAGTCATTGGACTTGTCTAATCAAGATTACTTAGTATCGTCTATTAACTACAAGCAGACGAGTAAGATTCTGGGGTACATTAAGTCGATGTTAGCCAAGATTGCAACCATTGAGCCGTTTAAAACGCTAATGTATGATAGTGGATTAGATACACGGACGCTGTCCTCACAGGCCGATCAAGTCACGATGAGCAAGACTAATAACAAGCTACGGGCGATTAGCCATGAGGCCGGTCAGTACGACTCGTTTCATTTCACAACTGCAATTTTTGATGAAATTGGTGAAATTAAGACACGGCAGAAGATTTCTAAAATCGTTTCAGGCCAAGTTAAGGTGCGTAATAAGCAATTTGTTCAGATTTCAACAGCTTATCCCGATCCAACCGTGCCATTCCATGATGATGAACGCATGATTCAGCAAGCGATGGAACAGGACTACTTGCGTGATGCTGATACTTACTTAGGCCTGATTTGGGCCCAAGACAGCTTAGACGAGACGTTTAAGCCGGAAACCTGGGTAAAAAGTAATCCTTTGCTTGATTTACCAAGCCAATATGAAGTTTTAATGAACGGGCTGACAGATAAGCGTGATTCTGACGCGTTGTCAGGCACAATTAATGATTTTCAAAACAAAAACCTTAACCTTTGGCTAGAGCAATCAGTGGACAGCTTTCTCAAGCTGCCTGACGTTGAAAAAGCCATTGTGCCATCGTTTAGTTTCGATGATCGCCAAGTCTACATTGGCTTTGACTACTCAATGTTTAGTGATAATACGGCTTTGGCATTTGTGTTTCCTTATCAAGATGCTAAGGGCAAACCGCGATGGTTTATTTACCAGCATAGTTTTATCCCGTGGCAAAAGGCTGGATCGATTGAAGCCAAAGAAAAACAAGATGGCATCAACTATCGTGATTTGGCTCAAAAGGGTTTCTGTACGATCAGCAGCCACCCACAAGGACTGATTAATGACGAACAAGTCTATCAGTGGCTGCTTAACTTCGTGGATCGTCACCGGTTAGAGGTGGTCTTTTTTGGTTATGATGCCTGGGGCGCCACACCAGCTATCAAACAGCTAGAGCTTAATTCTGGTTGGCCGTTAGAAGCTATTCGTCAACGAACCAGTGAATTGAAAGACCCAACCAAGTTTTTACAAAAGATGTTTGTCGAAGGGTCAGTTGACCGGCTTGATGATCGAATTATGGAAAAGGCGCTACTGAATGCTGAGATTTATGAAGACAAGATCGGCATTCAGGTTGATAAGGCTAAAGCCACGCTAAAAATTGATGTGGTTGATGCGCTGATTGATGCCTTGTACCAAGCCATGTATCACTTTGAAGACTTTTCAGATGTGAACAATCCTGATAAGCAAGTGGAACGTATGAATGAAAAACAAGTTCTTGAATGGTTTAACAATCCAGATTCGGGGCTGCTAGGAGATGATACTGATGATATTTAAACGCTTTTTTGCCATGATTTGGCACTATTTCGACTTTTTATGCTTCGTAAGTGCCCTAATTGTGGCAGACTACGGGGCCTTTTTATTTGGCAAGCCTTGGGGTGTCATGGCAGTAGCGGTGACACTTTTTGTAATTGGCTGGCTGTCAGAAGTGATTAACACGTCCCAGAGTGAAGGAGGTGATTAAAAATGCCAGTTTTTAAGCCACCTGAGATTAAGAACCAAGTGCAAAGTGTGCCCGTTGAAGATAGCGACATTGTTAATTTCTTAAACCCCAATGGTCAACGTGATTATGTCAGTGCAACAGACGCGTTAAAAAATTCCGACATTTATTCGGTAGTCAGTCAATTATCCGGTGATCTGGCGACGGTACAGCTTAGTGCCAATATGCCACGAGCGCAAGGTATTTTGAACAATCCCAGCAGCACAGCCAGTGGTCATGCGTTCTGGCAATCAATGTTTGCCCAGCTACTACTAGGCGGTGAATGTTTTGCTTACCGATGGCGCAATCGCAACGGTTTAGATATGCGTTGGGAATACTTGCGGCCCAGCCAAGTTGAAACGTACTTGTTGGAAGACGGAAGTGGCCTAACTTATACCGTGACGTTTGACGAAACACAATTAGGTGTACGGCAATACGTACCACAGGGCGACATGATTCATATTCGGTTAACTGGTATTAACGGCGGTCAAACAGGTATTAGCCCCTTAGAAGCACTAACTAGTGAGCTACAGATTAAGGACGCTTCCAATGACTTAACCTTAGCTGCTTTAGCACGTTCGATAAGCGCGCCTGGTGTGCTATCTATTCAGCATGGCGGCCTGTTGAGTGAAAAAATGAAAGCTAGTCGATCGCGTAACTTTATGAGGCAGGTCAATAAGTCAAATGGCGGACCAGTTGTAATTGATGAGCTGGAAGAATATAAGCCACTCGAGATGAAAGCTGATGTAACTAAGCTGTTAAGCCAGACTGACTGGACAAGCCGCCAGATTGCTAAAGTGTTTGGTATTCCGGATAGCTATTTAAACGGCCAAGGTGATCAGCAAAGCAGCATTGACCAGATCAAAGGCATGTACGCCAATGCGCTCAACCGTTATATGCAATGTATTGTATCTGAGTTGGACAGCAAGCTGAACGCGACTATCACTGCCAATTTACGGCCGGCAATTGATCCATTAGGCGATGCCTTTGCCACGACACTATCTGGATTGGCTAAGGACGGCACAATTGCTAATAATCAAGCGACATGGGTACTGCAACAATTGGGATACTTCCCTGCAGATATGCCAGAAGCTATTCACCCAGTGGAAGGAGGTGGAAATAACGAAGAAGGTAATGATTAAAGGTAACGTAGTTGATGATGAGACAGCCGGTTTCTATCAATTCTTTGGTATGCCAGCTGTATCACCAGCCGGCGTGTCGGATGTGCTAGATAGCGCGGGTCCTAATGACGATGTAGAAGTTGACATTGCGTCTAACGGAGGCGACGTGTTCGCTGCTAGCGAGATCTACACGATGCTAAAAAATTATCAAGGGAACGTCACGGTTAATGTCCAAGGATTAGCTGCTAGTGCTGCTAGTGTGATTGCGATGGCTGGCGACAAAGTCTCCATCTCACCCACAGCACAAATTATGATTCATAAGGCATGGTCAGGCGTCCAAGGCAACGCGGATGACTTATCGCATGAGTCGAATGTGCTAGACAGCATTGATCAGTCTATTGTTGCAGCGTATGTTGCTAAGACTGGCATGGACGCTGATGATGTGTTGCAATTAATGGCTAATGAAACCTGGATGACAGCACAAGACGCGGTTGATAAAGGCTTTGCTGACGAGATTATGTTTGTCGATGACAAGCAACCTCAATTCACTAATTCAATTTCAGAGATTCCTTCTAAGGCAGCAATCAACAAATTTATGAATCTGATTTCTAAATCGCAACCCAAACCTACACAACAACCTACACAACCTAAAGAAAGCCAACCTGCTAATGCACTAATGCAAAGCAAGTTGGCTATTTTGATGGGTAAAAATAAAGAGGAGGCCAACTAATGGCTACGAATATTAATGACTTAAACGATGCCTGGATTGCCCAAGGGCAAAAGGTATCGGATCTGAATGACAAGCTTAATGCTGCCGTTTTAGATGATAAATTTAACCAAGAAGAATTCAAAAACATGACTGCAGAACGGGATAATGCGGTTTCCCGTCGTGACGCTTTACACACACAACTGGAAGAAGAACGTAAGGCACAAGAGATTGCTAATATGGCTGATAATGATAAGAAACCATTAAACGATCAAGAAGTCAAAATTGAAGATGAGTTCATTAAGAACTTCCAAGGCATGATTAAGGGTGATCCCAAGGTTATGAACTTGATCACATCTTCTACTGATGAATCGGGTAACGCAATCGGTCTGACGATCCCTCAAGATATTCAAACTGCGATTAATACGTTAGTTCGTCAATACGATTCTTTGCAACAATACGTTAAGCGAGAAGCTGTTTCAACACCGACCGGGTCACGGGTTTGGGAAAAGTGGACAGACGTTACTCCGTTGGCTGACTTAGATGATGAAACGGCTAAAATCGGTGACAATGATGATCCACACTTGACACTGATCAAGTACGCTATTCATCGTTACGCCGGAATTAGCACGGTGACGAACTCCTTATTAAAGGACACAGCGGACAACATCATGGCTTGGCTATCACAATGGATTGCCAAGAAGGTTGTAGTTACTCGCAACGCTAAGATCATTGAAGTAATGAACAAGGCGCCAAAGAAGCCGACCTTAGCTAAGTTTGATGACATCATTACGATGATCAACACGGCCGTTGATCCAGCTATCAAGTCTACTTCAGTCTTAATGACGAACACGTCCGGGTTTAACGTGCTGTCAGAAGTTAAGGACGCAATGGGCCGTTACTTATTGCAGCCAGACCCAACACAACCCGATCGTTATTTAATTCGTGGAAAGCAAATTGTCGAAGTGGCCGACAAGTGGTTGCCAAACACTGGTACGGCTTCTGCACCAGCTTACCCACTGTATTACGGTGATCTATCACAAGCTGTGACGTTGTTTGACCGCGAAAACATGTCCTTGCTGACGACAAACATCGGTGGTGGAGCCTTTGAAACCGATCAAACTAAGATTCGTGTGATTGATCGGTTTGATGTGGAACCAACGGATACCGAAGCTTTTGTTGCTGGTTCATTTGCGGCGATTGCTGACCAACCAGCGAACTTTGCAGCAGGTTCTACAACCACACCTGGTAAGTAATAATTAGTAAGGAGGGAGCTAAATGCCAACACTAGATGATTTGAAATTATCATTACGCTTAGATGGTGATGCTGATGACGAACTTCTAAAAGGTTACCTAAATACGGCTGAAAGCTATATCAAGCAGGCGATCGGCACAGAATTAGATAGTTTCTATGAAGATGCCAGTGTGGTTGATTTATTTACCACCGCCGTGATGGCATTGGCCTCAGCCTACTATAACTATCGGAGTTCGTTAGTTCCGACCACGGCAATTAGTATTAATCTACCGGTTGATTCGATCATTGGGCAACTGAGAGGGCTCTATGATCTGAAAATGGAGGCGATCACTGATGACCAAAGCAATTAATCCTTCACGAATGACGTTCCGCATCTCCTTTGGTCATGATGCTGATACTGGCGAGGTTAATCCGAATACTGGCACGCCAATTCAACAATTTTCAGCAGATTTCAGCTGTTGGGCGGGCCAGTGGTCGTTGAATGTGCAACAGCAATTAACCATAGCCGGAGCTGGGATCACTAATGCAGTGGTCTTTTTTATTCGCCATAATCCGGCCGTTAACGAGACGCTGCAAGTTCAGTGCGGATCTGATCTGTACAAGATTGACAGTATTGCGGCGGATGACGGCTTACAAAATGAGGGCTTTGATTTAATCACGTGCCATCGGGTGGTGACTAAGCATGGTTAGTCACATTAGCAATGAAACATCTTTTGACCACTTGCTAGACGATCTTGCAGATGGGTTTGGACGTAAAGAACGGTTTCAAGCCAACAAAGCTGGGGCAAAAAAATTCACCCAAATTATGAAGCCCAAAGTTCCTTATCGATTTAATTTGCGTAAGGGAGAAACAGCCCATCTGCGCGATTCCCTGCTTAATGTGGAACATGCGAATGGGTCGGTCGATGTTGGTTTTACTAAGAAAAGCATGAAGGGTTACGTGGCTAGAATCATCAATGATGGTTGGATTCCGAAGCCACCAGGCGGCCGTGCTAAGCAATCAAATTATGATCCGGTAGCTGGAAAGCATTTTTGGGAAGCAACGCAACGTGAAGCTAAAGGAGAAGTTGGCAAGGCTGTAGCTGCTTCGTTAAAAGCAACAATGGATAGGAAGGTGCATAGCCAGTGACGTTAGCCAGTGAGATTCGTCAGGTAATTGTTAATTCTATTGAAAAACTACCAAACGTTAGTAGTGACCAGATTCATACATTCGGAATTAAAGCCAATGATTGGACGGACGATAAGCCCGTCTTTTTAATTACAGAAATTTCAAACAATGAATCTGGATATGGTGATAATGAGGCTACTTATCTACAGCAGCAAGCTCAGGTGCAGATTTACTATCCAAAAGATTATGCCGGTGATATAGACGACTTAGAAAATCAGCTAAAACAAGTAATGCGTTCAGATCATTATTACTGCTTTGACGATAATGGTCATATTTTGACCCCAGATGATGGTCAATTGATGGCAACTTTAAAATTCAACCACAAAAAATAAAGGAGAGATATTTAACATGGCAAAAGCAAAAGACGGCGGGTATGTAGGTGTTTCCTATGCTCGCTTTGCATTATTAGATGCTACGGCTGGCAAAGCGTTAACTTCTGGGATTCCAGGTGCTGATGCTAATGGCATTTACAAGGTTACGACATCTAAAGATGGTGGTGTTGCTAGTGCGGTCCTATCCGGATTGGCACCTTCTGTTACCCGCATTTGGGGGAACAACTCTGTTGCCGATATTTCAGTCGGCAAGGCTCAACCAAGTGTTGCATTGACAATTAACTTCTTAGCTCATGATGTGCTGGCAGCTATTTTGGGACGGGAAGCTGACGGTAAAGGTGGTTACGATCTCGAAGGTCACCCAGTCGATGTAGCGGTAGAAATCGTTTCAGAAACAGTTGCTGGTGGTGGTATTCACTTCGGATTCTACGACGGATACGTCACTGCTGGTGATTTATCACTAGGGACTAACAACGAAAACGAAACACGAGTCAACGATGCACTCACTTTCACGCCATTTGCTAATGACGACAATCATGTTGGCAAAATTTACTACGATGGTGAGACTGGATTTGATCAAAGTGTTATTGATAAAGAAATTTTTGGTGTAACACCGGCGAGTAGTCCAACCAACGGTTAATTCTGTTAGCACGGATTTAAGCCATGTAACTGTTAATGCTAAGTAACTAAATAGTAGTCGCCTAAGAAAGCTAACAATACCGAATGGGGCGGCTTTTTTTATTATGAAAGGAAATATTTATGATTGAATACATTGAATTTTCAGCTCCTGAAATCGGACTAAACGAAACGAAAAAAATCAAGCCTAGCAATCGTAATATGCGCAAGATTTGGAACTTACAACTGATTCAAGCCAAAGCATTTTCAAATGAAGACAAGGAACCGCAAACATTTGATGATCTACAAAAAGAACATGATCAAGCAATCGAATTATTAGATAAGACAGAAGAATTTTTGACAACCACTTTAGGCCTTAACAAAAAGCAGCAAGATCGATTAGAAGATTTAACCAATGATGAAATTGGCGAGCTTTCAGGTCGTTTGCAATACGCTTTGTCGGACATTAACCCAAATGCCGAAGATACAGACAAGGAGGACGAACCGGACCCAAAATTAGACGGCGAAAACGCATCCGAGAGTTAGAAAATCAAATTGAAGACTTTGATTACTATGCGCAGCAACTGATGATCAATAAGGGAATGTCCCCTGATGAGTTCGACGATGCTAATTTCCATCGGATGCAAGAAATTCTTCAAGCCCGCGATCCTGACGAACGGCCAGAAGACCCAATGGAAATGCTTAAGAGGTTAGGAATCACCCCAGGAAACATGTAGGAAAGGAGGAGCAATGGTGGAAGAAATTCAGGGATATAAGTTTGGCATCGATCTTGATGACGGCGGTATGACACGCTCCCTAAAGGAGATACGTAACGAAGCCAAGCTATTAAAGACGGCTATGAAGTCTAACTTTACTGAAATAAAGTCAGGCGGTGATGCCATGAAGGCTTATGCCGGCAAAGTGGCTGATGCGAAACGGGCTATCTCCGGTCAAGAGGCAGTTATTAAAAAACTGCGAGAGCAACAAAAAGGCCTAGATATGGACACCGAAAAGGGACGTTCAGCCTATGTGCGCTATGAGAATCAGATTAAGCGAGCAAAAACTGAGATTAGCAATTTGTCGGCGCAACAGGAACGCGCTAAGAAATCTACTGAACTTTTTAAATCTGGTGTTCTTGACGTTCAGCGTAGTACCCAATTGGCAACGCAAGCCAGCAAAGCATTTGTAGAACGACTACAGGCTGAAGGGCGTACGGCTGACGCAGTTACCGCTAAGCATAAGGGACTACAAGAATCTTATTCTGGCATGAACAAACAGCTGGCTATCGAAAAGCAACGGCTTAATCAGGTGGCGGAAGCTAGCGGAAAAAGCTCTGATGAGTACCGCAAGCAGTCCATTCGGGTCAATGAACTAGGCACTAAGCTGGCTCACACTAAGACGGAGCTAGCAGACGTTCGGCGCCAAGATAACGCACTTCATCCGACAGGAATTAACCGGTTGATTGCTGCTACTGATCGTGCTAACCATAAGACAGAAAAAGCTGACCATTTGTTTGGCAAGATATTCGGAGCACACTTATTGGCTAGCGGTGTCATTAACGCATGGCAGTCATTGACTAACCATATTAGTGAAGCCGTTAAAGCGGGTGCTGATTATGAAAAAGAACAGCAAAAAATGCAGGCTACTTGGCTAACCTTGACAGGGACAGCAAAAAAATCTGATTCGATGGTTAAAACAATCAATGAATTGTCAGTCAAGACAGGTCAGGCCGTGGACGTTGTTAATGAGTTAGAACAAGGGTTCTATCATTTGCATTCCAGCAAAAAAGAATCTGATGAGCTAACTAAATCGATGTTAAACATGTCTGATGCCGTTGGATTGAACAGTCAGCAAATTCAAGCAGTTACACAAGACATGGTCAACGGCTTATCCCGTGGTAAGGCTAATGCCGGCATGCTTAACCAAATTAGCCAATATTTCCCGATGTTCCGGGAACAATTGGCAAAGTATGAAACACAAGTTCATCACGGAAAGAAAGTCACTGTAGCAGATTTAGCTGCCATGGCAAAGTCCGGTAAAATTTCAGCTAATGACATTGAAAAAACATTCAATCAATTAGGATCTGGAAAGTATGATAAAGCTGCGGACAATATGCTTAAAACGATGGTGGGCATGGAACGAACTATCAAAGCACGTGTGCCCGCGTTATTAGGTGATATGGAGAAGCCAATTATGACGGCCAAGAATCCGTTATATGCGGCGGTGGCTAAATGGGTTTCTGATCCGCGAACGGACAAAGAATTCACTAAAGTGGGTCGGTCTGCTAGTCAAGGAATCAACACGATTACAAAGGCATTTGCACAAGCGTTCGGTATTAAATCAGCCCCGCAAGCTATGAATCGTGCGATGAACTCATTGGCTAAGGGAGTTACTGATGCCTCAAAGTCAATTGCCAAAAATGCTCCTGAAATCAAAGATTTATTGGTAACTCTTAAGAGTTTAGGCGGAATTGGTTTTAAGACGCTGATTGATTCGTTAAAAATTGCCAATTTTCTATTGAAGCCATTTGTTAAGCTGATCGGTGGTAATGCCGACACGTTCGCTAAATTTGCCGCAACTTGGTTTGTTGCTAGTAAGGGGCTTAAGGCTTTCAACAAAGGGCTGAGGACCGTTCAAGGATTTAAGGATATTTTTGGCAAAGCTGCTGAAATATTTGGCTTAAAAAAGGAAAAAGCTGCTATTGATGAAGAGACAGCCGCGCTAAATCGTAATAGCCGAGCCCGCCAAGAAAATGCTGATACAAGCGTTGGTGGAAGCACTGGCACTGGCAAAGTGTCCAAAGCTGAGAACGCTATTGAAGACGTGACAGAATCAGCAGGCGGAGGCGTTGGCAAGGAAGCAAAAGAGCTTACTCGTGTTGAAAAATATGGTTCCAAGACTAAGGGGCTTAGTCGCTTAACTTCTAAACTACATGGATTCGGTGAGCTCGGGAACGTTACTAAAGCTGGTAAAGTGCTTGCTGGATCAGTTGGCCTATTTGACGTTTTAAATGCCGGAACCGATCTAATTGGCACTACTAAGAAAACTGCTGGGTCACATGTTGGTGCAGCTGGCGGATCACTTGGTGGCACGGCTGCTGGTGCAGCTATTGGGACAATGATTGCTCCCGGAATTGGTACGGCCATTGGTGCTGGTCTTGGTGGGATTGCCGGTGAGGGCATCGGTCGCAAGTTAGGTAAAGCTATTCAAAAAGGGTTATCATTCCAAAAAATACATGTTCCTAAGCTATCTGATGGTTCTGCTTTTGACAAACTAACTAAGACTGCAAAAAGCCATTATAAAGGATTAGTTGACCAAGATACCAAGAATCTTAAGCTGCTGTATAAGAATGGCGACATTACAAAATCCGAATATCAGAAGCGTCTTGCTATCATTCAAAAAAACGAGTCCAAAATGACTCGCTTATCTTCCATGTCTGAAAAAGATCGTAATGCCATTACAAAGTATTATGCACAGTCACGTCAATCACTTACCGAAAAGTGGAATCGCAAGATTCTGGCTGACCAGAAAAAGTATGGCAAAAACTCTAAGGAAGTTGCCAAAGACGAAGCAGCGAAAAAGAAATCTTTGCAAAAACAGGAACTTAAATTTGCCACATCGGTAACTGCTAAAGAAGCACGGCTTCATACGACACTTGATGGAAAAATTAAGCTTTCTGCTAATAAGCAAGAGTCAATCATTAAAAAGCTGACCAAAGAAAAAGGCAAGCTGTCTAAAAAGCAACTAGAACAGGCCTTGATTGATTCTAATAAGGAGCGCAAAACCGTTTCTGCTAACGCCAACAAGCAGTATAAAACTTCTGTTCGGGCTGCTTATAAGAAGTATGCCGAAACCGTTAAGGCTGCCAAAGATGAATACAAGGGTAATTCTAGCTACGCCAAGAAGCAACGGGCGGCAATTGAGAAACATGCACACGCTCAACGTGACCATGCCATTGCAGCTGCGGAGAAGCAACGCCACGATACCGTTAAAAAAGCTGATGATCAGTATAATAAAACGGTTGATTATGCGCATAAGCAAAATAAAGGTGTTACTAAGCAGTCGGCCAATCAATATCAAAATACCAAAGAAAATAATAGAAAAACGAAAGACAATTATTATTCAACTTGGCATGGTATCTGGAAGACCGTTGGCAACTGGGTTGGAAAGCTAATTGGTGGGCTAAACAAGGGTGCTGTTAAGGGGCAGAACCAAGTGTTCAAACAATATGGCGGTACTAATACGTTAGCCCCAATCACGGCTTCTTACTATGCAACTGGTACCGGTGTATTGGGTGGCCTGCGCCGTGCGATCACTAAGCCTACGCTAGCTGTTCTCAATGATGGACATGACTCACCAGAAACAGGTAACCAGGAGGCCGTTTTGCACCCAGATGGGGGCGCGGAACTAATTCACGGGAGTAACACCATGAAGGTTCTAGAACCCGGTGCAGAAGTTCTTAACGCATCTGAAACTAAGCTGATGAGTCAGCTGGGATTAATGCACTTTGCGTCCGGTACGGGATTCCTCAGTGGTCTGTTTAAGTCAGTAGGTAAGGTTGGCAGCTTCTTTAAAAATGCGTTTGGTTCCTTGAAAGACAAACTAAAAGCCATTACAGGTTTTACTAGTAATGCTACTAAGAGTTTCAATTCAACCTTTAACCCAGACTTTAGCGGTCTAAAAGGTGGCGTTGCCAAGGGATATGCACACCTTGCCAACCACAAGGTCAAGAATCAAGGCCAAAAATGGTGGTCAGCGGCATGGAATGTAATTAATGACGCTGCTAGTGCCAGTGGCGGTGGTGGCCCTGTGGCACACACGCCCGGCTCCGGGTGGCATATCACGTCCGGGTTCGGCTATCGTGGGGCCACTAGTGGCGGAATGTCTGTTCATGATGGTGTCGATTTCTCTGGCGGCAAGGTTGTACATGCCCTAGAAGATGCCGTGGTTACAGAAGCCGGTCCGGGCCGGTGGCTAGGCAACAATGGTGTTGGCGAAATCATCGGTACTAAAGGCGGACGCTTGCGCCTGATTTATCAAGAACTCAATGGCAAGAATGCTCATGGTGCTGACTTGCTTGTGCATGCAGGCGACCATGTCAAACGTGGGCAAGCCATCGCTAAGCTAGGCCCTAGTGGTACTCACGTGCATATTGGAGCAACTACAGAGGGACTGTGGGATCATGGTGGTTCGTCCACTAAGGGCTGGTTGGATGTCACTAAACTTCACGGCAGTTATGGTAACAAGGCAGCAAAAAAGATCACCAGTGGGCTTACCAAGTTTGCCACGAAGCAACTCAAAGGTTCCGGTGTTCTGTCTTGGGTTAAGAAGTTTTTGGAGCCTTTAACCGAGGCAGCCGATAGTTCTGGTAGTGGGGATAGTCCCGCACCAACTGGGAGCCACAAGCACTGGTTGAAGCAAGCAGGGATTCCAGAAAGCCAGTTTGGCATGTACAACTATATTGTGAGTCATGAGTCTGGGTGGAACCCAAAAGCTCGTAATTCCAGTGGTGCTTATGGCTTGCCCCAGTCCTTGCCAGCTAACAAGATGGCAAGCGCTGGATCGGATTGGCGAACTAACCCCATCACCCAGCTAAAATGGATGAAGGGCTATGTCAAAAAGTATGGCGGAATTAATGGTGCTTACAAGTTCTGGCAATCTCACCATTGGTATGCCAACGGCGGATTAAGCCAAAGAGAAAAGTTGGCCCATATTTCCGAGGGAAACATGCCTGAAATGGTCATTCCACTGTCTAAGCTGAAGTCTTCAAGAGGCTACGAGCTTCTGGGTAAAACGGCGGCTATTATGGCTAAGCGAGATCACTTAGAGGTGCAATCCAGTAACGACAACAAAAGCTCAGATAAGTTGATGGACAAGTTAGATCAAGTCATTGGGCTTATGCAAAGCTTGCTCGTTGGTCAACAGAACCCAACACCGGCTGTCGTATCTGCTAACGATATCTACAGTGGGTATAACCAAGTAAAAACGAAAAAGAGTCTAAGCAAAAATCTAGGAAGGGGATATGTAAATGGTATTCAGTAGAACAGCCATGGTAGATACATTTGATTATGCGTTTTCTGAAGATGGTTCGGATGGGTTTAACAGTTTCAAAGACTTAGAAATTCTAGTTAACCACGTTTCGAAGCCGATTGCTCCCACCATCACTGAATCCTTCCAAGACGTCCCTGGTAGATATGGGGGCGTTTTTTTAGGGAATTCATACGGAGAAAAAGAGATTGATATTCCAATTACAATCATGGCTAGCAGCCGTGATGAGTACAACCGTAAGATGGACAACCTATCTAAAGCCATCATTAATACGCATGACGATGCCGATACTCAGTACCCGTTACGGTTCAATGACCAGCCAGAGGTAGTCTATTATGGTCACTTTACAGCCATTCCTACCCCAACCTTTATCAATGAAGGGGTACAGGACTGTACAACTACGCTTACCTTCATGCTGGCTGACCCACGGGGGTTTCTACCTCAACGGGACATTAAGATTACCAGTAATGAACAGATTATCAGTCCAGCTGGTAATACCGCCGTTCAACCAGTTATCCATATCATTCCCAAGACTGACCTGTACTACTTCGGTTACACATTGGGAGACCAATATGTAGCAGTTGGGTACCATGTTGACGATGGTTCAACGGTTACTGATGCTGGTGGCAATGTCACTAGCTTAACGCCTCACCAAGAATTACAAGTACACGACCCTTGTAACTCAATGAGCACATGGTTTCAAGCTGGTACCGATACCCAAGCAATTAAGGTATACCGTGGGGAAAATGATGGTAAAGCAACCGCTACAGCAACGTCTTTAATGGTCGCTAAGGATAGTAAAGGCCATTACAACTGGGGTACAGTCGGCAAGCACAAGGACTTCTACGGCCCCGTTATTATCCACCAAGGTATTCCCAAGATTAGCAATTACTGGAAGGTATCCATGCGGTTCCACCATATCAAGCGGATGGAAAATGAACGGGCCATGGGTAAGGTTGAAGGCTATCTGCTGGATTCTAATGGCAATGTTTGTGGACGAATGGGGATTACTGATTATGCACAAGGCCGGTACCCCCGTGGTTACATTCAACTGGGGAGTTCATTTAATGCCACCAAGGATAGGGGCAAGTACCTCACCCTTCTATATAACGAGGGTGGACGCAAAACTAATGGGCAAAATCATCATGATATAAAGGTCCATTTAACTAAAACGGTGAAAGGAAAATCCACTTCTAAGGCTAAGACCAAAGCTAAATCAGCCAGAATGTATCAAGCCACCCTTAAGCGGGAATCCTTCAAGGCCAAAGCTAAGAAGAAAAAGAAAAAGAAAAAGAAGGCAACTAAGAAGGTTACTAAGAGGAAGTCCGGTGGTAAGCGTAAGTCTACCAAGGTTTCTAAGCCAAAAGTTAGGACTAAGTCCAAAACTATTAAGACTTATGTCATGGAGACCACGTATATGAACAAGGATGCTTATTCAAACTTCTTCGGTGAGTTCTCATTGGAACGCCAAAAGAAAACTATTGGCGGAAAAGTCTATGACAACTGGGTGGCCGAGATTAACGAATATAATCCTAAAACTGGGGTTGTTTTCTCAAAAAATACTGAGGGTAAGGTTCACATTCATACTGAAAAGTTAGATAAGTCGGGCAAGTTTGGCTTTGCCTTGGCTAACGTAGCCGCAACCTTTATGAAACATGATATTAAGGAAGACTTGGTTAAACCACCAGTTGGATATTATTCTGACTTTGAAACGCTAACCGACCTCAAAATATACACTTCTGATGGATCAGATGACCCCGATGACATTCCCCATGTAATTGCCCACGCCGGTGAAGAAATTATCATAGATTCCGCTGATAACGCGGTTACCGTGGCTGGTAGAAATGTCGATAAGTATGTGTCATGGCTATCTACCTTCCCTTCAATTGAAGGTGATGTTAGCCAAGAGATGCACTTCACTCCTGACCCAGCAAACGCAGATATAACGTTGGAGTACAAGCCAGCGGTTAAATAGAAAGGAGCTAAGACGTGTGTACGTCATTCTTGATAAGAACCTCAAACGAGTCGCCACCTTAGATACGGCGACTGATACGAATATATTCTGGGGTGAGACTATTCAGCAACAACTTGCCGATGATAATAGCTCAAACGACAGCATTGCCGAAGCCAGTCTAGCTAATACCTCTGACCCCAACGCTAACAGCAAGTCATGGAATGATACCTTTACCGGTCTCACCATGGTAGCAGACAGTCCAGCGGCTCAATACCTGAGAGTAGGCAATCACTTAGCGGCTTATGACCAAGCGAATGACCGCTGGAGAGTGTACCGGATATATACCGTTGATGAAACCATGGACAATACCTCTGGAACTAACCTTATCTCAGCTGATGCCATTAACCTCTTAATCTGGCGACTGGGGAAGACAATTCCCACTAAGAAAGAGATTAAAGAGTGCTCATTACCAGCCGCTATGCACTGGATAATTGCTGGTACCGGGATAACACTGGTTGATAATGCAACCTCTGGACTACTTTCAGATTTTTCCATTGATGGTGAGAGTTCATCTCAAACTTTGCTTCAAACAATCCTGACGACCTACGATTGTGAAGCTGATGGGTACGTAAAATTAGATAGTTCTGGAATTGTGGTTGATACCATTCTGGAATTGTCCGATCAACGGGGACAGAACACCGGTAGACGTATCACTTATGGTGACAACATGCTTAGTATTAAGCGAGAGACAGTTGATACTACCTTGATTACCAAGTTGTATGTCTATGGTTCCGGTGGAGCTTCAATCAGTACCGCTAAAGGTAACGGTGGTCGTAATTTTGTCACTGATTCCTCTGCTAACGCCCTGTACAACAATGATGCCAACACTTGGCTGGAAGGCAGTATTACCAGTTCTACGGTAAGTGAACCCGATGCCTTACTATCGTTGGGATTGAAGACGTTACGACTGTATAATCACCCACGGGTCAATTATTCCGTTGATGTAACGTCAGATTTTGATGCCCAATTAGGCGATACCATTAAAGTAATCGACCTGACTATGAGTCCAGTATTAACCTTGCAAGCCAGAGTTATTCAACGGACAACTTCCGAGAGTGATCCAACTCAAAACAAGGTAGTTATCGGGGAATTTTCAACGGTTACAGTTGTTACTCCCAATTTCATTAAAAATATGGAACAGCGGTGGAACGACCACGTAAAAAAGCTGTTTGAAGATGCCAAAAAGAACCAAAATGCTGCTAGTATCAGCCTAATAACCCCACTGGGTCAATCATGGACGAATACTGATACCAGTAAGCGAGTCATTGCCCGATTGTTCATTGAAGGGGAAAATGTTACGTCCTTCTTATCAGCCGCGGCTTTCAACTGGGAGTATATTCAACAAGATGGTACCCATAATCTGAATTGGGAGAGTCAGCACTCAAAAGACGGCTATGAAGTCACCATTACCCCACCATTTGTCGGTAGCTTAGTGGTATCAATTGATGATGCCTTCGTGAAGGACGAGTCAGAAATGTGGATAGACACTGGATCCAACGCTGATGGTACCTTCAAAAAGTTGTGGGAGACTACCGATGGTAATCCTGATGAGTTCGGCAATAATCATGTTGGGGCATTGCAATTCTCGTACGTTATGAGCAATGGTGAGGTACTCGCCAGCTATGCGTACAAAGGAAAGCAAAATCAGTCCAATTTAAGTGATTGCCAGTTCTTACATTGGAGTTCTAAGGGTGTACTAATGGATTCCATGATCGTTCAAGGCGGCCAACATGGCGCTTCCTTCGGATATGATGAAGTAAACAACCTTATCTACTCCCAGATTAAGGATTTAAGTGGTGGTAAAAATTGGCTGGCAACCTTCCCATACACGCCTCATGCTGTAATTAATAGCGATTCCAGTACCGTGACTAAGTGGTGTGAGATGGAAACATATGTCCGGCCTAACGTTGACCTAACCAATGGATTATGGATTGGTAGTCAGATGGACGGCACGGTTGAAGTATGTAAAATATCTGACTTAAAAGCTGGCAATTACTTCCCAATTATCCGATTCAAATTGCAGGACTTCGGCTGGAATCCGGTACCAAGTGGGGTCACCAACAATGGCAAGTATAATACGATTCAAGCTAATTCAATTTCATATCCGTACGCCTTCTTTACAGCAGGAGACGTCAACAATAAGGATGACCGACTAGTAATGTGTATCAATCTCATTACCCAGTCAGTCATTTTTAATTACCAGATTGAACCCTCACAGGATATTCAGCTGACTGTACCGATTGAGTATGGTGGTCACTTTGAACCAGAAGGGATATACCCGGACTTAGCTCATGACCAGCTAATGATTGGCTTCAACGTCAGTGAGTACCGAGATGCGGCTCATAATGTCATGATTAGTCACTCTGGCTTATGGTCAATTCCAATCGGTATCCGCGATGATAGCAAGGACTTATCCATCGCGTACCCAGCCGAAGATGAAGGAGAAAACACCGAGGTAGAAGAACCAGTGGTAATCCCTAATGATAATGACGATTCAGATAGTGCCAGTGATGACGATTCTGCTTTCAACATTGATGACGGTGAGACTTATCAGGAGGTGGTCGAAGGATGATTATTGCAACAGGTTCAGTCGATATTAACGAAGCAACTAAGTTAGCCCAACAAGCCTCAGATAGCGCCGATGATTTAGCCGAAAAGATTAAAAACCTCAAGACTTCTCTTGACGGAACAATTATCGAATCAACCAACACCCCATTCGATGATGGTGAAGAACATAACGATGGCGATATGTGGCTGGTAATGAGTGGTGATGTCGCAACTAGTATGTATATCTATTCTGGTGGTAGTTGGACACTTAAAAAGTGGGACGTAACTAGTCTTGCGGTTGAATATCTGTCAGCCCTATCAGCCAACTTAGGTAACGTTCAAGCTGGGAATATTAATGGAGTCAATATCTCCGGGAGTACCATTAATGGTGGCACGATTAGTATTGATTCGGGAATAGACAAGTTCACGATGAATAATGATGGATTTGAAGCTAGTAACCTGATTAGTGGGTATACAACTGATGTCTACGGCGGATTGATTACGCTATCTAAAGGTAACACCGGAGTTATCTCCCTAGACACTTCTAATGGAATTAATAGCAAAGGATTATCTATTAGCGGACACACCATAGCATGTGATGATAGTGGTGCCTTATACCTTGAAAAGCAAGGTGGAGGTGGAAGTGTAACAGATATCCATGCCGCTGATGTTTATTCAAATGGTACCAAGTTGAAGTCCGCCTTATCTGCTAAGCGAGATGTGACAGATTATTCTCCAGATGAAGCCTTATCTGCTGTCATGAATACTGATGTAAAAAAATGGAGGTACAAGGATTCCGATAACTCTGCTGATTCCCAGCATATTGGACCGATTATTGATGATGTTAATTCAATTGGTAAAAAGTCTGCAAGTATTGCTAACGATATGATTAGCACGGATGAAAACGGGAATTACTTCTTAAACGAGTCCAATACCATTTCAATTTTATTGGCGGCCTTAAAGAAGTCCAACCAGCGAATAGATGAGCTCAGCTACCGAATCGCACAATTAGAAAGGAAGAATGCTCAATGATTACAAGTTTGGATGTCAAACAGAACTCAGATAACACCACTCACGTTGTCTACACGGTTGTTTTCAACGGTACCAACCACCAAGCCTACGGTAACTTTGATGCTACGGCTGATGAAGCTTCATCAGCCTTCTCTGGGTCAACCAAGGAAGATATGTGGGCTGGGTTCAAGAAATTGGTGCTAACCCGGTTGAAAACTGAAGCTACGAATGCCCTAGGAGGCGGTATTAGTGAGTAAAGAACTTTACTTTACCGATGGCAACAATGAGGTTAAATACCTCGATACCACAGCCAGCTTCAATCTGGCGATTACCCAAGATGGTTCAGCATTCGACTTAACTAATGCCACGGCCATTGATGTAAAGGTTGCTAACGACACCGGTTATGTATTCACTAAGTCGATTGATATGGCTACAATTAAGCAACCATTAGCCGGATTGATTACCATGCCAGTTGATGCCGAAGTTATGAACGCCTTAGTACCCGATGATTACACAATTGAAGTGTGGGTGACCTTATCCAGCCTGATTACCCCGGGTAGTCAAGAAGGATTAACTGATACTGGTTCAACCACGACTACTGCTACCCCAACGACTACTACTACCTCATCAACAACAACCAATACGACTACGTACAACGCCATCTTCCCAAGCGATGACCCACAAGGATTCACCATTACTGAGAATGTGATGAGCGATTCTGGGGACGTTATCCCGGTTATGAGTTTGGACGATTTCCAACAGGAATTTGACCAGCTTAAAACTGACTTAACTAATCAAGTTTCCACGTTGCAAGGTCCAAAAGGTGATACCGGACAAGGACTAGAGATTAAAGGTAAAGTTAACACTACTTCCCAGCTTCCAGCAACGGCTAGTGAAGGTGATGGTTATTTAGTTAACGAGGAATTGTATGTCTGGACAAATGGGGCTTGGAAAGATTGCGGATCACTACAAGGTCCTCAAGGTATTCCAGGAAAAACTGGTACAGGCGTTTCATCGACGACTATTCAATATCAAATTGCAAATAGCGCAACAACAACACCAACCGGAACCTGGTCAAATAGTTTAATCGCAACTACGCAAGTTAATCCATTTTTATGGACGCAAGTAACCTTAAATTATGATGATGGAACTTCGAAGTCATTCTATCTCGTATCGTCAAAAGGTAACAAGGGTGACACTGGTGCAACAGGTGCTACTGGTCCAGTTGGTCCACAAGGTCCTGTTGGTGCTGGATTGGTTGTAAAAGGCACAGTAAGCAATGCTTCCCAATTACCAACAACTGGTAATCAAGAAGGGTACTGTTATTTTGTTGGAACAGATTTGTACGTTTGGGATGCTGGAGCATGGAAAAATTGCGGTAATGTAAGTCCTGATTTAAGTAATTATGTAACTGTTACTGATTTGAACAATGGACTTAGCACTAAAGTTACTGATAACAAAAATGGCACAATTGAAGTTAATGGCAGCTCTATTACACCTGCTGATGATTCCAAAGTTTTACATTCAACTGTAACTGACTTAAAGTCAACTGATATGAATACTGTTATCACTGCTGGGTTTTATATGTTACGTAGTGGAACTAATGGAATACCAAGTGGAGATGGCCATACTATTTATCAGGTAATTCCTTATTATTTGTCAAATGGGGTTCAACTTGCATACGGAACAAATAATAGCATTTTAGGAATGCGTTCTTGGCATTCATATAATAATTTTACTAGTTGGGTTCAGTTTGCTGATGACAGCAAGGTAGTTCATGACAATCATGATGGAACCATTAGCATAAATGGAGATTCTTTTACTCCGGCAGTGTTAGATTCTGCGCTAAACAAAAATTCTCAGCCAATTAATACAGATGTAGATACTTTGGCTAAACCCGGATTATATTATGTTTCTGGAAGCGCTCCTAACAATCCTTTTAAAGCGCTTATGATGCTGGAAACTAGAATTCAATATGATTGGAGCCTATTTAGAGGATTTCAGATTGCATATGAAATAGGAGGAGCTTCCTCAAGAATGGCAGTCAGAAGTATATACCCAGATGGTAACATCACAAGTGTCGGTCATGATGCGTTACCGTGGGTGCTTTTATCTGACGATTCCAAAGTTGCCCACCTATCTGGAGCTAACAACTTTGATACCGTTCCAACTGTCAACAATAATCCGTTACTTCTCGCAAGCAGTTTGCCATCTGACCTAGCACGAACAGGTTCAGACCAAGAGTTTACGGGTAAAAATACTTTTGATGCAGCACCAATTGATAAAACTACGGGTAATCCATATATCACAAAAGATGGGGTACCTGCTGTTCCATCAACGCTTGCCGATACTACTAAGCTATCTAACTTTACTGCCGGATTGCAAAGTAATGGTACAGCAGTAGCTACAAAATCAGATGTTACAACCGCAATCAGCACCGCTACGGCTAACATGGTTGACTCTACTAAAGCCACAAACTTTACTGCGGGATTACAGGTAAAGGGGGTTGATGTCGCAACCGCGGCTGATTTGAAAAGCGTTGAAGACCAAGCTTGGCGTAGATTAGCCGACAATTACATTACTTTGTCATCAGGAACTTTAAATTCTAACTATTTTTTGTATAAAATTGATTCTGATAAAAAGTATTTGTATGTACTAGGTGGAATAGTAGTCAATGGGAGTTCTGTAGTAACTGTGACGATAGATTTTAGCTGGTTGGTTAAAAACGTTAAACTTGATTCTAATAGTTATTTACAATATTACGGAAATATCCCCTTAAATAGATATAATAGTTCTGTAACAGGAAATAAGTTAATATTTACAACTAATAGTAGCTATGGAACTAGCTCGTTTAGTATATCCAGTAACGCACCACACGTGATTTATGATGAATTAGTTTAGAAAGGAACGATTACATGTTTATTTATATCACTTATGATACAGATGGTTTCATCACAGCGTACCAGAATGCCGAAGCAGACGGGTACACGAAGGTGTTCATTCTTGATTCATGGATTACCCAGTTTGTACAGCATTCCGACAAGTTCCGGTACGATACGGATAAAAAGGTGGTACTCAATCCGGGTAACTTGCCAGAATTATCCCTTGATGAGTTAAATACCAAGTATTCTGATGTGTTGAAGACTAGTCAGGAAGCGGTTAACTCAGCCACTACCTTAGCACAACAGCAAACGGTATCCGCCACCAGTATCAATCAATTACAGAAGTCAATTACAGCACTTGCACTCAGCCAATCAGCAAAGGGGACGGCATAATGGTTCAAATTTATAAATGGGCATATCAAGATTGGAAGACAATTACCAAGGAAACGTTAGCAACAGTCGTTGGATTACCAGACGGGATTACCGCTGAAGATTACAAAGCTATCACCGGCGAAGCATATGTAGCACCAACTCAAGCAACGACAACTCAATCAACGACAACAAGCACCACTAACTAGCAGTTACTCAGCCAGTTAGTCAGTGCTTTTAATTTACGCAAAATTAGGAGGATAAAAAATGTTCAAAGAAATTACAGATGTGTTCAATTGGCTTAATAATGCGGGAGTATTTGCCTTCTTACTAGTGTTAATTCCCGCTGTTTACAAGCTAGTAAAGCCACTCTTAACTCGTAAGGTACAGACGGAAAAGAACGTTCATGTCAAGCAAGGATTAGAAGTTGGCTTAAACTTGGCTAACACGATTGTACCTGAAATGGCAGTCATGGCTGGCTTATCTCTGTCTGATCGCAAGAAGGAAGCAATCCGCTTCGTTAATGCTCAATTAACGGCCAACGGCTTTGACTTAGATGTTCAAACTATCTCAGGATTAGTTGAGAAGGCTTATCAAGCTTACAAGGTAGCCGGTGGGGATAATCATGCCCCAATCTCTGTACCAGCAACAACGGAGGTCATTACCCCATCAGAAGGGACTGATAGCAATGACTAAAAAGATTGTTGACCTGTCATCATACCAAGCCGATTCCTTAGCTTACATGAAACAGCTCAAAGGTTGGGGCGCTGATGGGATTATGGTCAAGTTGACTGAAGGAACTGGCTATCTCAGTCCCAAGGCTGGCAACCAGATTGCCAATGGATTCAAAGTATTCAATACCGTAGGGGTTTACCACTTCTTTCATGGTCGGGGAACGGCTGAAGCTCAATACTTTCTGGCTTGGGTGAAGAAGATGGGATTAGATAAGTCCACGGTACTTGCAATCGATGTTGAAGCACCCGACTTACACTATTCCACAACCAGCCAGGTTAACGTATTCCTTCGGTATCTGATTAGTCACGGGTACAAGAATGTGATTACGTACGGATCGGGTAGCTGGTTCAATGCTGGCCGAATTAATCGTTCCCAACTGGTAGATAAAGCAATCTGGGTTGCGGCTTATGGTGTCAGTCAACCGGGAGTAGCTAATGCCAACGCTTGGCAATATACCGACAACTGGCACGGGGTAGATTGCAGTTATGATTTCGATGGTAAGCTTTCAGGTAAGGCTACCAAGGTAACCCATAAGAAAGCCTCATACTGGGCTGATAACGGCCTATACGAAGTGATTACCCGTAAGGTTAATGTGTATGGTAAGCCAGCCCTAGACAAGGCTAATAAGCGCCGTGTTCACTTTACTAAGGGCAGTACCATCTACGGTAAGGCCGTCAAGTATGGCAAAGTGTATCGAATTAAGACTGACGTTGGCTATATCTCAGCTAACAAGGACTATGTAAAGCTGGTCAGAAAGTCGGGTGACCAGTAATGACCTTTGATCGTTGGATTGAATTAATCACCTTGGCTTTGGCTGTAGTCGCGGGTATCTATGCAGCGTTGATGGTGGTCATGAAGCCTTTCACGGATAGGCTCCAAGACATTGCTCAAAGTATGAAGGATAGTAGCCAGCGGATTGAGCGTCTGTTTGATTCGCAAAATACGCTGCGTCAAGATTTTATCGCTAGCAGAAGTGAGCACAAAGTTATCAACGAACGCTTAGACAATGTCGAAGGCGATGTACGTGAATTGAAAAATAAATAGTGCTAGGATTAAGTTAATCCTCCAAAGTTGACACAACCGAAAAGCCACTCATCTCATCACGAGGTGGGTGGCTTTTTTTGTGTGCATTCTGCTTCATTTAAACGGACAAGTATACGTCTAAAAGATGAACGTGTCGTCTGAGAGCGCGATATTATTTTCCCCTAGTTCGGGCGTCTCTACTCTCCAGAATATCTAATTGAAAAGTAAATTTTTGCTTGTCTTCAGCGTCTAAAGAATCAATGAGATAGTCTAATGCGTTATCATGCAATGGGCTTTTTGACGCTGATAGTTTGATCTGAGACATCTTCATCAAATATAATAGTTGCTCGTTTTTTATTCATCAAAGCACCTAGAATTTTTGTAATTTAAAATAAATAATTTATTTTTTATTTTAAATTATTTATTATCTTCGTCAAACTCGCCTGAATTGATAGCGTATTTAAGCATAGAGTCAATAACATCAACTATCTTAGCTTCCTTATGATAGGCTATATCTTTAATCATTTTATACGTACCTTCACGTACTTGTACGGGCCTAGTGACTTCTTTTTTTTGTTTAAATGGGCTTTCATTGTCGCCTAGTTGTTGGTTAGCTTGTTTTGCTAATTTGCCTAAAAAATCATTAGCCATTTTCCATTTCTCCAATCCGTTTTAGTTGTTCTTTTAGTACCATATCGTACATTCCAATTGCTCGTTTATCCCAGTGGTCTTCATTTTTGATGCCTTCGTTTGAAAACAGCTTAACTCGTTCCTGCTGCCAAATTCTGTTGGAAAATACAGCGTCTCCAAATGAATCTATGGCAGCTTGTGTTATTTCTTTATCAACTTTGGCATCTTTTTTAACAAGATAAAGAATTACACCAGCAACGTTAAAAGATGCTTGATAATCACTTTTTAGTTGAAACATATACTGCGCAGTTTTAAGGACAGATGTGTAAGCTTGCTTTTGAGTTTGCAATACTAACGATATATAGTCACTAGCTAAGATTGCGTTATTGGTAAAAATGGAGAGTGTTGGTGGAACATCAATAATAATGTAGTCAAATTGTTCTTTAAAGCTCTTGATCAGCTCGCTTAATATAAGCATGCGGTCATGAGACTTAATTTTTTCAGCTTTGCCAGGCCATAAACTTAGTTCCCAATCAGCTGGAATTATTGAGATATTATCGGTTAGAGTAACTACTGATTTACTTAGATCAAAATTTAATAGTCCGTTGTAAAGAGACACAGCCGGTTCAATTTCTTTGTTAAATGTGGCTTTCATAATTTCGGTAGCGTTTGCCTGTGGGTCGAGGTCAATCAGCAAAACTTTGTTTTTGTTGGCACCTAATAAATATGTGTTCATGACGCTTAGTGTAGTCTTGCCTACGCCACCTTTAAAGTTAAAATGTAACAATGTTTTAGCTCTCATAGTATATCCTCCAATGACGCAATGATAACACAATAATAAGATAATTTAAAATAAATAATATGTAATTTAAAATAAATAATTTATTATTTATAATTTATTAGAAGTTTGACAAACTATCGATTCAGGGTTACCATTACTTCGTGTACATCAATAAATAATAAGTCTAATAAATTATATACAAAAAAACACCCACCAATGGGAGTTGGTGAGCGCCACAAAAAAGTCATCTAAGTTACTGACTATTATATCATGGCCGGTGCGATTTTTAAAGCCCTAGGGGACAAGCTGGGGTCTAAATCCAAGGGGACACGTTTGCCAGTGCGACTTCAATAAGTCTGGCTATACCACAACAAGGTCATCTGTACGGCTGGGTGGTGAATGGTGAGCGCGACCATTAACGGCGCGGGTGGTAAAACGAAGCTTCGGCTTGGTGCCATTGATTAGTTGGTGATCGAACAAACATAAATACGTATCGTCAACGCCTACTAGGGCGTTTTTTAGTAGGCTAAACCGAAAACGTAGGTTTATAATGGATGGTGGTAGCAATACCGCAATTGTACAGACAAGCGACGGGCGTTAACGACCGACGAACTAAGGGGAAACCTTAGCGTAGAATTGTACTCTGGTTCAG
>NZ_BAAFRU010000019.1:0-44466 GCF_045862015.1 Levilactobacillus muriae | reverse complement strand
AAAAGCCTTACCTAATAATCTGACCAGATTATTAGGTAAGGCTCGATGATGCCAAATGACTAAATTTACTAACTCCAGTCCAAGCGTCCCAAGGGCTGAAGGCTATTTGAGTACTTTCAACCTTTAGGTCTACATCAGATGTATCAACATATTCAGTGTTCGTAATGCGATAATACGTTTTTTCAGTCGCCAAATTGATTAGAACTTGATTTGTATACCACGCTGACCCTTTTGCGATTCTACGCGTTGGTGCAATCGCGCCAGTTTCATCAAACAATGGCACAGTCTCCGTTAACTCAATTCCCTCACCAGTCGGTGCAGTCCCTGGAACCGCCACTTTAATACCATCAGTAGTATTATCTAGTGACGTCCAAGCCGTATTCCCACTCGCACCGGAATCAGCGTTAGCTATCGGTGGCGCACTCATCAGTCCCAAACCAATCACTAAACTTCCCAGTCCCAGTAACCATTTCAACCTTTTTCGTAATCCCATAAAACCGCCTCCGGTAGTAACCATGTTGGTCCTTACACTTTCCATCATAACACTATTTCAGAAAGCGGTTGCACACGTATTGTCCCTATACAAAACCTGGCAATTCAGAGATCGTCCGCTTGTTCACGTTAGCCTAACCTATATAGCCCTTTCCAAAGGGGGCGGAACAACTACTGACGTTTATCGTATTGGCCACAAACATATATTGCCATTATCTATTTTTCGCCTTATACTTTAGCTATCAAATAAATGTTCTAGGGGTATAAACTATGAAAGCTAAACTTTGGGCAATCCCGTTCCTGCTGTTTTCAACGGTTTTAATCACAGCCGTTAGCCAACCGGCTACGAATGTGAGTGCTGATACTGAAAATTCATCCACTACCACTGCGGATAGTTCCACAAATCAGGCAGTATTCACTGGCAATGTCGTTACTTTAGCACCTTATGATACGATAAAACTGAATGACTTTTTCATTGGTGGTACGGCTAAAGATCAATATCCCCTATATGACGCAACTACCGGCAAGCCATTTGATGGCGCTCTTGGAGGCGGCGACGCTGAATCAGGTATCAAACGTTCGATTGATAATATCCTAATTAATGCAGATAATGGGAATGTTTACTATGGTATTCATGCCCTCACTCATGCCGAAAATGACACATTCTACGTTCAATACGATTCAACCACGATGCGTCTTAATGGCTCTACTGATCCTGTTATCGTCACCTTAAATTTCCACGACTCAGCAACGGGGAAGATTATTCAAGCTCGCACAATTAAATCTGGAATTGGTGCAAGCGATCACTTATTTGATCCCGAGATTGCCGGTTTGTCCGGGCTGAGCATTAAAATCCCCGGCTACACGGCCAACCCTAATTCCACAACGTCTGAAGTCAACACAACTGATAACACAGCAACTATTAATTACTTTTACACCAGCGACAAAGATACCAGTACGCCAAGCAATCCGACGACCGGTACCAGCACCCCAGCCACGACAGCAAGCAGTGCGTCCGAAACAACATCCACCAGTGGCGACAAGGTTAATGCTACGACGAAACCAGTAGCCGCTAAGCACTCTGCCATCTACGCCACCAAGAAGATTGGGTTCTACAGTAACCCGACCTTCTCTAAAGCTACGCGCCTTCATTGGTACACGAAGCAAAGTCGCCCAAATCGGCCACAATTTGTCGTCACCGGCTATGCGCGCTCCAAGGCAGGTACCCTTCGTTACCACGTCCGGGCGGCTAACGGCAAGACGGGATACATCACAACTAAGAGCCAATACGTCAGCAACACCTACTACCAGTCTCAGCCGAAGTCCATCCGGGTTATCGGTAAGCACGGAATTAACGCCTACACCAAGGTGACCTTAAACGGTAAGGTCGTTCGCCACTATAAGCGTGGCACCACGCTGAAAATCAACCGGATTCAGAAACATAATCTGACAACGCGTTTGATCCTATCCAATGGGACTTACATCACTGGGAATAAGACACTGGTGATTCAGAAGTAAATTTAGTTAACTCATCGTTTTACGAAACAGCTGGCACCCGGGACAATTACGTCTCTGGTACCAGCTGTTTTTCGTATGGACCACGCCGTAGTGCCCCATCAACTCACGTTAAGTTCCCTACCAATTGTTGCTGACTAATCCGAGCTACCATCCAATCAATTTAACACGCTTAGCGATACACCTAGTCAATTGTCCCTGAATGAATTCAGAGGCTTGTCGCTCACGTGTCTTACGACACAGTAGTCCAATGAATATACATGAGTACCATTGCCTTTTTATCCTCTGTCACCTGCAAATAATCTAGATTATTTAAATACGCTAGTGTCTTGCTTATCTCAGATTGATTTTGAGAAAGCGCCATTTTCTTATGATGAAATAAATTTGTTATCCCATTCATATTTACTACTTCTCTTGACTCGCCAATACTTTGCTAACGTTTATTGTAGGCATGATATAGCTTGGGTATTCGTTTGACGTAGCTGTGAGCATCGTAATAATTGAACGAACATAAGGGTACAATATAGCCACTGCATTAACTCTAACTAATTGATCTAGTCCTGTCTCTGCTCCATCCTCCTTTGGCCGATAGTCAAAAGTGCCAATTACTGAACAGGTAACTTGAAAGGGTGATTTTTCATCCGCAATTGATCCAACCACTACGTTTAGTGTCACATATATTCTATTTTTATCCACGTTAATTTCCCTAGATATTTGGGGATTCATTACTATCTTCTCATCACTTATCTTATATTTTTCATTTCTTTGATAATCCATATTTTTGACCCTATAACTAGCAAACTCCAATACAGCCACTACGCAACATCTCCCAATTTGCTATTTTTATTAAACGATTTCACTTCTATGCGATGTGATTCGAATGACTCATATACAAAATCCCGAATATCAGTTTCATACAAAACATTTGCTAACCCATCTTCAATATTAGATGCCCATCCATCCGGCAAGCGTCCATTTTTTTCGTAATTATCTCTAGCTGCCTCAAATAAGTTTTCCTGATATTTTGCCTGTACTCTCTGATTGTTCTCAATCTGTGTAAGTGAAGATGACGCAATTCCAAGCGTATCTGCAAATTTTCTAACAGACATATGCAGATCTTCTCTTAGTTTTCGTATTTCATCCGGACGCATGTACCCCTTTACAACTCTATATGCCTTAAAAGCGCGATATGTGTTCTCCATCGGACAATCAAAATCCACCCATAATTCATTATCACTATCCCGCCAGTAATGATTTCTGACTAGCAAATCTTCTTCCTCTCTCACTTTAACTAATTCTAATTTCCATATTTCTGTATATTGTTCTGTCGTTTCCGTCTCAGCATTATAAAAAGTTTTTTTACTCATTTCCATCTCCACCTTCATCTTCACCGTTTAATCTATTGCTTATACGGAAAATTCATTGGAAAAGCAGCAATGTGCAACGAAATCCACATGACCATACCACTTGGTCTGTCCTGAATTTTTAGATAGCAAGGTTCTCCTTCAATTGTTAAACCAAATACCAGACATCCCCACGAACTGGATTGGCCCGATTGTCCGGGGAAGGCCCCGAAATATAATCCTGCCAGCTCAACTCATGATCGATAATATCAAAAGCCATGTCAGCAGAAATTGCTAATTCTGTCAAAGTCTGAAAGTTTTTGGCTCTCCTGCTAAGAACCCACCGATCGCGCCGAGCATGGATGTCTTTGATTATTCTTTTTATATCGTCAACACTTGCCAAAGCTTACACATCCAAACTAACTTGTCTTTTCTAGGGCTCATTATAGCATGCTTGTATCTCTAAAAATACATTTATACCTCAACATCCGATTCTTAAACTTATTATGTCTACTTTCATTATTCCAATTCATAATTAATAAGCATCCACAGCTAGAGCAACATACGCCAGTTGTGGATGCTTACCCGCTCAATTTCAATTCGCCCTCACACCACCGGTTTCACACCCCGCACGGCCCCTTTCACCGCGTTCCCCAGCCGGTGCATGCCGGCATCGATCACGTCTGGCGTCAAGCCGGTAAAGCATAGCCGCAAGCTATTATGCACGTCACGGTTCGGATAGAAGTTAGTGCCCGGCACGTAACTCACGTGAGCCTGCGGAATCACCGTATCTCGTAACAAGGCCGCCGCGTCGATTTCCTCCGGCAAGGTTACCCAGTCGAAGAAGCCCCCGGCCGGCTGCGTGTAGCTGACGTCATCCGGAAAGTAGGCCGCCAACGCCCGAACCATCGCCGCACATTGCTGACAGTAACTGGCCTTCAGTGCCGTAATGTGGGCATCCAAGTCATTAGCGTCCATATAGGCATCAATGGCCGCGTGCACCACGTTACTGGTCTCCAAGTCACTGGCTAGACGCACCCGCATAATCGCCGCCAACAGGTCATGATCGGCCACCAGCCACCCCGTTCGTAGCCCTGGCATCAGAATCTTCGACAGACTCGATACGAAGACCACACGACCCTCGGTATCAAAGCTTTTAATCGCTGGAAGTGGCGCGTGCACGTATCCCAAGTCCCGGTACGGCGAGTCCTCTAAAATGATGAAATTGTAGCGGTTCGCAAGGGCCACGAGCTGTTGTCGCTTGGCCACACTCATGGTAATGCCAGTTGGATTGTGATAGTCCGGCACGGTGTAGAGTAACTTGATCCCGGGGTGGCGTTTTAACGTCGCCTCTAGGACGTCGAGATCCAGCCCATCTGCTTGAAGCGGCACCGCGTGATAAGTTGGCTGATACAGGTCGAACGCTGCCAGTGCGCCTACGTAAGTCGGTACTTCCACGGCTACCTCATCGCCCACGTTCAGCAGGGCCTTGGCCACGAGTTCGATGGCTTGTTGCCCACCAACCGTCAAGACGACGTTGTCGGCGGTCGTCGTGACCTGGCCCCATTTGCCGATCCGGGCCGCTAACTTCGCCCGCAATGCTGGATTGCCCTGCGCCGTTTGGTACTGAAAGAGGTGGGCCCCGGCCTGTGCAATAGCCGTGTCAAACGCCGTCTGCATGGCCGCCACTGGGAAAAGGCTCTCGTTCGGGCTCCCGGCCGCAAAGAAAATCGCGCGCGGATCGTCGTCCTGCGGGAAGAGACCACTGAGTGCGGAGGGAACATCAGGATTAACGCGTTGTGCAAACAAGTCATTTAACATGGAGCTCACACCTTTCTGGGAATTCTTGGAAACTGATTTCGAACTGACTACATTCATGTGCAATTCGCCTTGCCAGATATCGTGACAATCGTCTGAGGCGTGGTGGCGGTCATTCAGAGCTACAGGGCGGCCTCTGAACTTGTTCAATACACATAACCGCCCGCTGACCGTTCAAGCAGGGCCGGTAACATCGCAGTCACGGTTACATCCAGCGCGCAATCCGATGTTGGGTCACCACCATGTCAGCCGCAGGGCTGGTGAAAATGGGGGTAGCCGTGGGAGTTGTCTTAGCGGCGGGTTATGCCGGTTAGACAACTGATGGCGGGGAGACTTGCTTCTCAGAGACTCCCCGCCAAGCCGGAAGACCGCCCTATGGCTTCCGGCGTCCGCCCACAGCGCCCTGCCCATTTTCACCAGTCCGGAGGCGCTGCCGACGTGCTCTGACCCAACAACTAATTGCCACCCCGAATTAACCCAACCACGAATTACCACTACCTGCTTGTCACGGAGTATGATAGAATACCGTTGACAGAAAAACTATTTCAACTATCTAGAAATAGCGTGAATGTAATTCATCTTAACCAATCGGAGGTGCCCACGATGCTACCATTTGCCTACCGCGTCTTTCAAACCATTGTCCAAGAGCGAACCTTTTACCGGGCCGCTCAAACGCTGAACGTGACGCCCTCAGCTATCAGTCACTCGGTCAACCAACTTGAAAAAGAGCTGGGCTTTCCACTATTCATCCGTAACCGGACCGGTGTCGAATTGACCCCCGACGGCCAAACCATTCTGCCCCTGATCCAAGCCATCATTAACGCCGAGGATCGTCTGCAACAAGCCGCCGCGAACATTAACGGTCTGAATGCCGGTTCCGTGCGCATGGGGGCCTTCTCCTCCGTGTGCATCAGCTGGCTGCCCCCTATTATTCGCCAGTTCAAGCAAGATTATCCGCAAATCGCCATTAACATTGAGCAAGCTGACTTTAGCAGTATCGCCTCATCGGTGAAGACCGGTCGGCTAGATCTCGGCTTGTCGGCCCTGCCCGTCGCGGAGAAGTTGACCGTCCTGCCACTGGTCAAGGACGAGATCTACTGCATCACACCCAGCGACTTCATCCCCGCCAACCGCACCACGGTGACGACCGCCGATCTCGCCGATCAGAATTTCATCCTCCAACGGGGCGACTACGATAAGGACACCAAGGCGGCGCTGGATCACTATCAGATTCGGCCCAACGCGCTACGATTCTCCATCGACGACCAGTCCATTCTCGCCATGGTCGAGGCCGGTATGGGCATGGGCATCTTGCCAGAGCTGGCGCTGGAACGGGTCAGCGGAAATGTTAACGTCTACCCGTTCGACACCAAGTTCTTCCGGACCATCTGCCTGGTGGTCAACTCGGAACAGGCCAAGGCCCCCTCAACCGCCAAGATGATTGCGGCCATTACCGCCTACGTCACGGCGAAGTATCCGGATAAGGTGTTGGTTCACCCACATGTGGGGTAATATGCTGGATTGGCCGGCTGCCAGGACGACCACTGCCGGAGCCGCCATTACCAGTGAGTTATATCTTACGGTTTTTTCAAGTCAGCCGATACCATCGCACTTGAGCTGTTCAAAGCAAAAGGTCGCCAGTCGAATCGCCATTAATTTGGCGACTTGACTGGCAACCTTTTAGTCAATTTTTTCCAAACTTTTTTTGCAAAGTGTCTGCCCGCTGTCCCAACATGGTCAGTTCCGCAACCAATTGATACACAGCCGTTCCGGGGTTTCGCTGATGATATGGCGTACTTGTCTGATAATATCCAGCCAATTTCTTTGCGAACCGGATAGCCCGTTGACGCTTCTCCGGTGTAAAAAGTTGAAGAATCCGCGCTGAGTTTTTTTCATACTTGTCTTGAATACCATTTGCCTGCATATGCTGCGTTAACTTCATCTTATATTCTTCACGGTCAATCGCTGCATTGAGAAATTCAAAGTGAAGGAGGTACCACAGTTCGAACGAATCATTACTCCACGCCGCATGCCATCCTAGTTGTTCGGCCGACTTAATCGCATTATCGAATTTGTCTAGCGGAATATCGTCCTTATCGAATACAATCCACACATGTTCAAACAAGTTGGGACTGAGTTGAATAACCTCTGCCACACGCGCAATCAGTGTCAAATTACTAACACCCGTCCCTTTAACAGTTAGACTGGGCACGGTTACTTCAATCCGATTAGCCAAACCGGCATATTTCTGCTTAAGTTCTTCTGCGAGACCTCTAAAGTAAAGAACCTCGGTTTGAATCCCCTCTGTCGCAATCAGATAGCTTCCCGGCAATGGCAATGACCGTTTGTGTTTCTGCTTTTTGCCAATTCGCTTAGACATTCGCATCCCCCAGACGTTTTAGGATCGGTGTTGCCCTGAATTTTCCAAGAATATAGTCTTTTCTATAACTCGCATCGTTACGCACCTTTTTGCCTTCGTCCAGTCGAATCGTATCCAACGAGTACAGGTCAGAACGTCCATTCTCATCCTTATTCACAAACCATACTTCGTCACGCCGGAAATTATCCTTGTCCAACGTAAACAGTTCTTGCGTAGTGAAAATTAACTGCGCGCCCTTAGGGTTAAGGGCCGGATCATGAAACATAATCAGAATGTAGCGGAGTAGTAACGGATGCAATTTAGCATCTAGCTCATCAATCAAGATGGTATTCCCCTGTTCTAAGGCTTGCTTCAGGTCCACGTAAAGCATCAACATTTTTCGTGTACCACTAGATTCCGCCGCAATCGGTGTTTGCATAAGTTTACCAGTTTGCGGATGCCGATGAAACGCGACTACCTGTTGGTGAGACTCGGTATCACTAGCCAAGTTATGATCATCACTCACTACGCCCAACCCCGCGATTCCAACATCGACAGCGCGGATGAACGTTTCAAACCGCGCCTTTTCCGTCTCATCTGTTAGCAAATCAATCAATGGACTCCGGGGGCGACGGGCCTGTAATCGCTGGTTCTTGTTGACCTCGCCTCGTGGGTCCCCGTAATCCAGGACCTGCACACTCCGAAACCAGGCCATGACTTCCTTAATCATCGACAAATTCAATCGAGCCAGTGCCGATAATAGGAGAGTCCCTGGTTCAATCAGTTTTTCTAACGTTTGAACTTCGGCTTGTGTCGTAATCTGCCCTGTAATTCCAGTTGTCGTTCGGTCAAAAATTTCCAGATACTGTTCACCAACGCGCTGTTTATCGCGTTGATACAGATATTCTGCTGTAATCGTCCCCTGCACACAGGAAAATCCATATTGATAGATATTAGTTGCCGTTGAGAAAAGGACACTGAATTCTGTGGGCATCGTCGGATCTTCAAACCAAAAAGGTTTCACCTTACGCAAAGCATCTTCATCGGAAAATGAAGCCAATACAACGTAAGACATTGTTTGAAACGCTTTAAGAACATTACTCTTTCCGGAAGCATTGGCCCCATAGAGTGCTGCTAACTTCAACACGGGTTCGTGCAGGACATCCATCACCACATCTACTGGCAGATCTTTGATGGCAGATGCCGTCAAATCTAGCGTTGCCTCGTCTTGAAAAGATTTAAAGTTTTTAAACGTAAATTGATGGAGCATCGTCATCACCTCTATGTGAAGAATACCTGATATAATAGTGATTTACAAGTAATTGAGACTTTTTCTCAAATATAATATTAATTGTGACTTAACGGTGATTTTTGAGCATGGCTGAACCCACTTTAATCTTATTATGTACCCTAGCCACCAACCACACCTCACAAGGAAGTGGCGGCCGCTGGGGTGTTGCGTTACAGGTGACTAACTACGGGTGGGACGGGCTAGACGGCGGGAACGGGCTGTGGTCCACCCAATAAGGCCGTCTTGGTCGTCTCGACAACTTCGGCACGTAAGGGTTCCGCGTACAGCTCGACATCTCCCTTGGCAAACAGCTTAGCGGCGGCGACTTGTCCCATCAACGCTTCGACCTCCGTTGGGGTGAGGTCGGCGTTGACGTACTTGAGGCGCAGGTGCTTGACGCGTTTGTCGGAACCTTTAAAACTCAATTCTAATGTCTTCATAGAGAGACTTCCTTTCTATTCTGCGAGAGGGACTTAGGCGACAGCACTTTGGCTGGACACGACGGCGTTACGGAACGGTAAGCCGGTCAAACCGGAGAGGACAGCGCCGAAATCTTCGACTTGCTTGGCGGCTGGCGCGTTGACTGCATTCTGTAGCACAATCTTAACGGGCTTGGCGTCGATGGCGCCGAAGATGAAGGTGATCGTTGTTTTCTTCCAATTCGTTTGCATGGGTGGTGCTCCTTCCGTGGTGCGAAATTTTATAAGTGGCTGGCCAACCCTTACACTTATTACTAATGTAAAAAATCGGAAATCAGTCTCACTTATTTTCAAATTATTCCAAAAAACTTTCTGGCGGGGCCAAATGATGGACCAGCCGACGCAGTAACGACCTGCGCCAGCGAAAGACAGTTGCCCGGCCAACGCCATGCTTGGTAGCAATCTCCTCCGGTGTGAGCTGGTCGATCAACGTACCGACCAAGAACCGCCACTCGCCAGTATTCCCGGCGCCACCAATCAACTTGATGAGATACGTTCGAAAGTCATTGAGGCCAATCGCATTCAAAATATCTTCATCACTAACCGCCTCCTCAATAATTGGCGTGTGGTCACCTGCCACCATGGGAATATCCTGACGGCGATTGTTTCGCAGCTGATTGCCCACGTGCCAAGTTATGGCTTGTTGGGTGAATGCCAGTAGCTGATGTGGCTGGCTCTCCGGATCACCGGGAAAGTCCGCGTAGGCCTGGGGAAAGTACAGCCGGGCCTCTTGCAAGTAATCTTCGTAGTCGTCCTGATCCGGTCGTAACCGAAGGCGTTTCAGGGCGGCGTAAATAATGGTCTCGTGATCGCCGGTGTACAAGAAGCGGTACGCGGCGGCATTATCAGTGGTCAATATGGATCATCCCTTCACTTGTGGTGATCCATAGCGCTATGGTCAGCCCCTACTTTACCGGAGTTCGGTAGCAGCGCCTAAGGCGGATTATTTCGCAAAACGGGTGAAAAATTTGGTCGATTTTTACACGATTTTTCCGAAAAATGATCAAAAGGCTGACAGACCGCGATCGGTGCTTTACCCCATTATTTCGGGAATCAGGGCGATTTTTTGATTTCGCAGGCAAAATAAATTTCGGAATTTGTTTCCTCACACTGATTATATTGTGGTATAAATAGTTATGTAATACGAATTTAGTGGGTCTAGCCGGTTTGGGACTGACACGACTGTTTTGGTTGAAAGCGTATTCATCAGCTGATAACGTTCACGACCGGTCGGCTGCCGAGGTCCCCAACCAGACTCACAATTTCAGGAGGAGATTTGTACATATGAAGAAAGCAGTTTTATTGACCACTGTCGCAGCGGCAGCCCTATTATTTGGCGGATCAACCACGCTGGCACAGGCCAAGACGTATAACCAAAAGGGTAACGCGCTGGCAAACTACAACGTCAAGAAGTATAAGACGGTCGCGAATAAGAATTTATTCGTGAAACGCTATACGTTTAAGACCAGCTACAGCGACATTTTCCAGACCAAACCAACCCGTATCACAACGACCAAGGGGAAGAAGGCCACTTTCAAGTCCAACGTCTTCCTACCAGTGACCTACAAGACATCCGCTGATTGGGGCAATCCTCAAGCCGAGGCGCTGTCTAAGGATGGCAACACGCTGTACGAACTGATCACGAAGAACGGCAGTAACCGTGGCTGGATCGTCAAATACAACCTGGGGAAGCTCCGCAGTAAATTTGGTGTCAGCAGCAGTCACATGGACGCCCTGCGTCGGGCTTCTTACGACCATTCCGTGGGTAAGATGACCAGTAAAGACAAGCAGATCATGAAATACGTCAAGGTCGGGCCAACCTTTAATACGGGTCATGGCCAATCACTGGCTATGAATCCGAAGAATGGCCAACTCTGGTTCGTCGGTAAGCCCGTTGCCGTTAACACCAACGTCCAGCGCGTCAGCACCAGCAGCTTGAAGCCCATCACCAAGATCAACTTTAAGCTGAAGAGTACCGTCACGATGGGCTCTAACCTGACATTTGATAAGAGTGGGAACGCCTACTTCTTCACTTACTCAAATGGTGGTTGGGCGCCTAAGGGAGCCGTTAAGATCTACAAGGGGAAGATTGGCAGCACCTCCGTCAAGTTCCACTTGGTCATGCAAGGGCTGCGCAACCGTCCTGGGACCAAGCCACAGTCAATGGCTTACAATGCCAAGCGTAACCGGCTATACTTCGTCTCCGACAGCAGTATCTCATCCGTCCCCGCTTCTAAGCTGGGCAAGCTCAAGGCTAGTCAAGTCGAAGGGTCTAATTTCAGCGGTAAGCGTGAGTTCGAAGGCATTCAATTTGCCAAAAATGGTGCCAGCTACTTATTAGTCAATAAGGGTGCCGAACTGATGCAGGCAACCAATAACAACTTCTAAATTCCCAAATTAAAAAGCCAGTGTCCCATGCGACGGTTAAGTCGTGAGACACTGGCTTTTGTGGGTCTTAGATAGTATTGGATTGTTGGGCGAGGTGGCAGACGACGTCGAGAAATTCATCGAGATCTTCAAAGACTTCGAAATCGTCAAAATAGGGGTCACGCTCTTGTACTGCCTTGAAATCGGAACGCGCCGTTCTTAACACGTGAACGCCATATAAGTAACCTGGAACCCTCGTTTGATCATTGAGAACCCTTTTATGCAAACGAACATCATCAGCATCCTTACTAGCATAATGATAGGCCACCAACTGGTCATCAAACTTAGCGATGGCTACAAAATGAACATATTCATATTCAAACATTCTGACTACCTACCTTCTGCGTTTTCCGCTCTTGAACATGGCGAACGTGCTCAAATTGATTTTGCTTTTCCCGACTTTTATCCCGAATTGGAAGTTCCCAAGGAAAATAGCGATTGTCACTTTGAAAATAACAGTGAGTTGCTCTGTAATTTCCATCACTTCTTGTATAGTATCTGGAAACGATCCGCTTCTCGGACAAACTTCTGAGTAATTCATTCAACTCTGATTGCTCATTTTCAATTTTCGGTAGAATAACCCGACTACCAAAGAAATTATTCAATACTTTAGACACGTACCGATGTCTTCCAATATTATAATTAATCTTAGAAAATACAGTTTCCCGCAATTTAACACGATAACGAAAATCATAACGCATCTCTAACTGGCTAAATACTTCCTTATCTAGCTGACTATCATCTCCCAAGGTCGCCACATAACTTGGAATAATGGTCTCAATAAACTGCCAATGTAAATTTTCCGAGTCCATTTTAATTCTCTTAATGTTTTTTAAGTTCCCTAGCTCCTCGAGATTTGAGTAAAACTCAGCATTAAAGGTATCATACACATCTTTGATCGTAATAGCCACTTCTTCAATTATCACAAGATTATCCATCAGCACCATCATTTCCGGAGTATTTAGGTTACGCTACCTAACTCCGTAAAATATGGCCGAATATTTTTATATTGCGCTACTTTGCCTTTTCTCCAGCATAAATACTGCTCAAACTTGTTCCACAATGTTATACTGAGCCCGAGACGGACCGGCACTTTGATCGGTTCCGCCTGGAATAACTACCATAACTCAATCTCCAACAAAGGGAACATCGACGCCTGCCCGGCGCTGACGTTCCCTTTGCTAACTTCTATTGGGAAACTTTGACTACAATAAAGCGAAAATAACACCAATCATCAATAAGACGGCTAGGCCAATGCCGGCCTCATACTTTCCCCGGCGCGGTGTGCGCTCCAGGCATAAGGTGAGGTGGGGTCCGTCGACTAATTTCATGATGGTTCTCCTTTCACGAGTCCAGAGTTACTGCCATCTGCCTAAATAGTGAAAGTCTGGATCACGACCGACCGTATAACAGGCAAATGCCTTGGTCAATTCGTTGTGAAATGTGACCAGGATTGCGGGGGTGGCCCATGTCGATGCCGCCCAGAAGACAGTGTCGTCGGGTTCCCGCGGATCATTGGGATACCGATAATAGCCCTGCTGCTCATCCCAAATCGTCCCTTGCGTATTCAACCAATCCTCGGCAAGCCCCGCTTGCACCACCGCCATGACATCGTGATTATCACGAATCAGGGCCGCCAACGTTGCCCAGTCCAATTGCCAGTCATGTTGTTTCGGCAACTGCGCACGGGTTCCCAGCGGCGTGTGACGGAGCGCAATCGGTGTTAAATCAATAAAGTCCATGATTGCGACCTCCTAGCTTCTACCCTTATCATAACGCATCGCTAGGTAATTGGCCGGTAACGGGGTTGGGTGATCCCAACCCTACAGGAGTTTGTCGAAAATAGCGATCTTTATCGTACCCATCGGCTTACTGAGTAATGCCCTGTGCAATCCAGTCGGTTGTTCATCCAGCTTCACAATCGTTAGAATCAAACGGACCTCAGATAATCAGTTATCTGGGGTCCATTTTTCACTGCCTATCATACATGAAAGCGCTTAAAAATGCGACACTTATCACATAGATACATTAAGTCGGTTAACCATCAGCCTATCTTTCTCATTAGCTAGCTGCCGTGAGGTTCAACCTATCTGTCATGCCCACGCCACCCAACGAATTTCAGCTAAAGCTAAATAACGGAACCGGTCACTCGCCAATTGCAACACAATTTGGTCTTCGTTGACCCCAGCAACGATACCATCCACCGTCGTTAAAACCTGATCATCATCCAAAATATTTAATTGCAGGTGAACCGGCTGTTGCGCGTGCCACGCTGCCGCCAACTCACGGCTGATCTCCGGCAGCGGTTGTTGCGGGCGGGCCTGTTCGACCTGCTCCGCAGCGTGCATTTTAGCCAATGCACTGGTATGGTCGGACAGGTAAAAACCGCCCCACTTCAGCATCCCCCGGTCGTGATAGTCCCGGTGGAAAAATTCAGTTGCTAACTTATCATCAGGGGCCTGGTGTAAGATCATGACCCATCACTTCCTAGTGCACCCAGTGCTGGCTCTCCGGCCAACGCACGTGCCCAAAGTTAATAAAGTTCAGGGACAACTGGGTCTGCGCCTTGAGTGCCCCAATAACTTGTTCCAAAGTTGCGAGATCGGTCGTTTGCAGCGTGTGTAGCGGAATTGACCGTTCTCGGTGTCCCTTACGCTGAATGTCTATGAAAAAATTGGTCGTCTGTGCATACTGGTCATGAACAACATCAATACGATACCGACAGTGCCATTGCGCCGCAAACAGCTTGTCTGCTCGCGCATAGATCAGGTTGGCTTCCTTCTGCACATCAATCAAAGCTATTTCCTCCGTTATGACCCCCAACCAGCGCCGCGCGCCGGAGCATCGTTCCCCCAGGCATCAAGCTACTAGCTGGAATAACCGCGGTCTTGCCGAACCTATCCCGAAGTTCGTCAATGACCCGGTCGAAACGCTCATCCTTAATTTGACGATGTGGGTCCTGAAAAATATCGAGTTGCAACCCACGACTCGTATTTAGCCGCGATAGGCCCACACCGATGTTGCGAATAGATTGGCCCTCCCAATGTTGGCGAAACAACCGTAATAATGTAGCGATAATCGTCTGCGCGTTATCGGATGGATCAATGCGACAACTGTGATGGAAACCGCTCCGTCCATCATCCGCCTCACCCGCACGGGCAAACCCAATAGACAAGCTGACGCAACCGGCCTGCTGCCGGTGGTGGCGCATCCGCGAAGTCGTCTGCTGGCCGATCTCCCGGATCACCAGCTCAATCTCCTGCTGCACCTTGTAATCACGTGGCAAAACTTGCGAGTTACTCCAGCTCTTTTCCTTAGCTGGTCGAAGCTCGTGTAGGTGACTGCGGTCAATTCCCCAGGCCAATGCAAACAACTGAGCACCAATCATCCCCATTTCCGCGCGTAACTCATAAGGATTGACCATGGCCAAGTCATGCATGCTATGAATCCCCAGATGTTGCAGATGGGCCGCCGTGCGATGACCAATGCTCCAGACCTTCTCGAGGTCGGTGATTGGCCATATTTTCTGCGGAAAGGTCTCGTAAGTCAGCCGACCAATCAGTTCGTGGTCGTGTTTGGCCTGCAGGTCAAGGGCCAGCTTGGCCTGTACCGGATTCTCACCAATCCCTACAGTCGTGTAGAGTCCCAGCTCCCGGCGAATGCGAAGTTGAATCCGCCGTGCCACGATCTCGGGGGTCGGTCCAAACAACCGCCAGGACTTGGTCATATCCAGGATAGATTCATCAATCGAGTATGGAAAGAGGTCGTTATCGGCCACATACTCCCGGAAAATTTTATTGATTTTCAAATTCTCCTGAATATACAGGTTCATCCGTGGCGGCACGACCAGAATTCGGGGGTCATCGGGCACCTCATATTGGCGTGAAACGTTGCTGATGCCGAAGAGTTTCTTAGCCATAGGCGAAGCAGCCAACACCAAGCCACTTCCCGTATTGTCGGCCTCAGACATCACCACAATCACCGAACGCAATGGATTCAGTCCTCGCGCAGCGCTCTCGACACTGGCATAGAAGGACTTATTGTCAATCATAAAAAACAAGCCATGTGGTTCATTCTGATAATCCATCACCGCAACCCCCTCTGCTGATGTTTTTATTATACGAACATTTGTTCGGCAATGCAAGCTTGATTTTAAAAAAATTAAGTCTTCTACCTAAGGGTTGAAAGATCTAAAATACCCATTATGATTGTTGCAACAACGATAGTGATCCTAACATTAGGTAGCGTCGTCTAAACCAGCCGACTTACCGTTCGCTAAATTCAGGCTGGAACGCTGTGGGCAGGACGCTGTCAGCCTGAGAAGCGATAAGGGGAATTTTCTGATAGTCGATGCCTATTCTAATTGTCCAACTTCAAAACCAATCTCACTATTTTCCGGTATACTTAGTGTACGGTTTAAACGCAAAAATGTGTTATTTAGTAAACTAGTTCACCTAACAAATCGCCATCTACCAACATTAGTTATGTCAATTAACCCCTTATATGACAAATTAATAAAGTTCGCCATTTAGGTAGCTTTTCTTAAATATCCGTGTTATTATGTACTTGTGAAGTTAGCCCTAGTCAACTAGCTTCCTCAACTTTAAATGCGAAATCAGCCTTACCGTCACTTAAACGCGGTTAGACTGATTTTGTTTTTTATGGCTAAATTTATGTCTTTTGACGATGTTACATCATCAATAAATCGTTACAAACCGGTCGGAAGCGTTTTCACAAGCCACTGACTGGCCACATTAAACTATTAAATAAGCTGCTGACGCAGGTGGGTGTTCCCTCGCTGTGTCAGCAGCTTTTGTGATTCTTCGATATTAGACTTTTAATAGCTCTACACTGCCGCAAAAGCCATCCGCATGGCTGTGGTATCCGCTTCTGGGTCGCTACTCTGCGTCAACAACGTAATCACTGCAACCCCGGCCGCACCAGTACCCGCGATGGCCGGTAAGCTTGCCACCGTCACACCGCCAATCGCGACGATGGGTACGGTCGCCTGTTCAACGAGTGCCTTCAAACCACTCACGCCCATGACGGGATCAGCATCGTCCTTAGACGTTGTCGGGTAGATTGGGCCACTTCCAATGTAGGAAATACCCTTGATCTGATTTGCCTTGGCCACCTGTTCCGCAGTGTTGCAGGACAAGCCCACGAACATATCGCGATCAGCGACCACGTTAAGGACCTTTGTGATCTTTTCGTCACTCTGACCGACGTGAATGCCATCAGCCTGTAGCAACACTGCCAAGTCCACATCGTCATCCACGATAAACGGCACACTGGCCTCGTGACACTGATCGCGCAAATCGCTGCCCAATGTCACCCGCTGTTCGGGTGTTAATTGGCTAGTGCCCTTGTCTCTGAACTGAAACGCGGTAATACCGGCCTTTAACATGGTCGCCAATACATCTCGCAAGTCCTGACCGGGAACATCTTGGCTCCCCGCTACAAAGTATGCCCGTAATAGACCGGGCTCAAAAGTTACTGACATTAGTGCGCACCTCCCTGGCCGTAAGCCCAATGATTCAGCGGGCCGTGGCCGTTTCCAACTGCAATGGGATTGGCAATGGCTGCCGTCACGTAGTCCTTACCAATGCGAATGGCCGACTCGAAGTCCTGGCCCTTCGCCAATTCTGCTGTGATACATGATGATAACGTATCCCCCGTGCCATGAGTTCGCACGGTGTCAACGCGCGGTGCCGACAGCCAGAATGACCGGCCGTCCGCTAACAAGACAAAGTCGCTGGCCTTGTCCGGCGTCGCCTCGTGACCCCCTTTGATGATCACGTTCTTGGCGCCCAAGTCCTGTAAGACGACTGCAGCCGACTCCATGTCCTTGGCATCGGTGATCGTAACGTTAGTCAGTCGCTCAGCCTCAGGTAAATTAGGGGTTAACACGTCAGCCAACGGGACCAATTCATCCCGCACCGTTGCCACGGCATCGTCAGCCAGCAACGCAGCCCCACCCTTGGCAATCATTACCGGATCCACTGTAAGTGGGCCAAAATCAACTTTCTTCAAATTCTCTACCACACCGTGGACGTGTTCCGCATCCGCTAGCATCCCCGTCTTGCAAGCCCGAATTTTAAAATCAGCTGCCAACGAGGCAAATTGTTCATCGACCAGTTTCTGTGGTAAGGCCATGAAGTCCTGAACGCCCAACGTGTTCTGCGCGGTGACTGCGACAACCACCGCCGTCCCAAAGACATTACGTTCCTGCATCGTCTTCAAGTCGGCCATGACCCCGGCGCCGCCACCGCTATCAGTCCCCGCGATCGTTAACGTTTGTGGAAATTCATTTGCCATCCTTACTCATCCCTTCTCTACTGATAGACCGCGATTGCATTGATCTGAGCAGTCGTCGTCAATTGTAAGCCGTCCATTAACTGGACGCTGAAGCTGCCAGCACCGAGGTTCGGCGTGGCCTGCGCCACCCGTTCACCGATTGCCGCAAAGACCAGACAAGCTGTCTGGGCCGCTTCAAAATAATCCGTTTCAACGGCGCAAAATGCCGCCACGATACTTGATAACATGTCACCCGACCCAACGTGGACCTGGAATAGCGGTGTGCCATTCATCACCTTGACGACTCGGGTGCCATCAGTGATGACATCAGTCGGTCCGGATAAGATAACAACACAGTTTAATTTTTGGGCACACGCCTGGGCAATCGCAACTAGGTCGCCGGTCCCCTCACCGGCATCGATGCCCTTCGCTTGCCAATCCACATCGGCCAATGCCGCAATTTCGCCAGCATTTCCGCGGATCACATCCGGGTGAAAATGGGTTAGGAGGTCGGTCGCAACCGTCTTACGGTAGGCCACTGCCCCAACAGCCACGGGATCGATCACTAGCGGCTTATGTTGCTGGTTAGCGACCTCGCCGACCTTGCGAATCTGGACAACCTGCGTCTGGGTAAATGCGCCCAGGTTGAGGCACACGGCGCTGGATAAGCCGACCATTTCCTCGGCCTCAGCGACTTCCTCGGACATGATGGGTGACGCACCCAACGCGTTGAGCCCATTTGCCACATCCTGGACCGTGACAAAGTTGGAGATGTTAAAGACGATTGGGTTCTGGTGGCGCAAGGTATCTAACAAGTCTACTTTCATTTTTCTTCCCCCTTAGGAATATCCGATGCATTCGCTCAGTCTGTTTTAGGGTAGAGCACCAACCTCGCCTTACCGGGCGGTCAAAATAGACTGGTTCGCGGTGGGCGGACGCCCGGAGCCACAGAGCGGTCTCCGAGCTTGGATTTAAGCCGCTGAGAATCGCGTCTCAAATCCACCAATATTCTAAGTGGTAAACCACTAAGAATATTCCCACAGCTGAGTCTATTTTAACCGCCCTCACGACTAATATTGGAAGCTCCTAAACCAAGACTGCTCCCCCAAAACACACTAATTTCTAATACATCGCTTTCACTGCAACTGAAACTTCACACTTACTCTTTACCAAAATGTCATAGCAACTCGATTAAGCTACCATTATTTACCAACCCTACACTAAAGTCATGTTCCCCAACGTTTCGCGTGTCTTGACCGATCAGATTGGCTATTCATCCAACATTACAACGCCCAAGTCAATTGCCCTGAATGAATTCAGAGGCTTGTCGCTCACGTGTCTGGCGACACAGTAGTCCAACATGCCTATTAGACACTCCTACTCGTAGTGGCAACATCGTCGGGTAATTGACGGCTACCCGTTTAACTACCAGGTTTACCCGGTAGTTGTTAGCTTTTGAATCTTGGGTCGTTTGACACCGCTCAACCATTCATGTCCAAGCATCTCAATATTCATTGCGCCCAATCGATCATCATTGCAACGATACTGGCACTGCACACACCAATACTCGTGCGTGTCATGATGGCGATTAGTCTTCACAATCAGCCCACACTTTGGACAGCGTTGCGAGGTATATGCTGGTGATACCTTCACGACGGCACTCTGAACCGCTTGCGCTTTATACGTTAGGAATGCTTCCAGTTGGAAAAAAGCCCAAGAACGATGGCTGTTACGTGAGGATTTTGGTAAGTCTTCGGTATTGAAGGTCACGTTGGTTAAGTCTTCCAAAACAAAAACCGTATGTGAACCGTATAATGCAACGAGTGTCTTAGCCAACCGATGATTCACATCGGCCATCCAGCGGTTCTCTCGTTGGGCCAGTTGCTTCAGCTTCTTCTTGGCTGACTTGGACCCTTTACTTTGGAGACGGCGCCGATTCTCCAAGAACTTCTTCCGCCGAAGTAGGATCTTCTGACCATCGAAAAAAGTAGTCTTTCCCAGATGGTCATATGCGGTGGCCAAGAAGCGCACGCCACGGTCAATACCGACAATCTGAGGACTATTTCCTTTGTCAAAATCAGTGATATCCTTAGTGATGCCAATATGTAGGAACCATTTTCCTTGGTTGTGGACCAGTTTGCCAGTCCCTAACTTCCAGTCGCCCTGAAAGTAGTCTTCAAAACCTTTATTGGTAAAAGCTAGCTTCGTTCGCTTCCCAAGAGTGGTGATGGAGATCTGGGTCATGCCATTGACGAAAGAATAATTACTCTGACGAACCAAATCGGCTTGAGGCCGGCGAAAATAAATCGGTTTTTCCAGCCACGTCAAGTCTCGCGGAATTTGAATCCACTTATTATCGGTTGCCTTGTAGCGATAAGCATGTTGTTTCATTTGTTCCTGAACCGTCTTGTAACGAGCGACAACCGTGCGAAAGACCGATTGCACCATTTGACTATTGAGCGCCGATTCTTGTCTAAACTTTTTATACAGATGGTTATTTATTTTCAACCAACTCAGTGGAAAGTCGTGGTCAAAGACCCACTGGCTGACAATGTTCGCTAATCGCTGATATTCTTGGGTCATAGCTAGAAATTCACCGGCTTGAATCGTGTCTAGATAGAGTCGCAACTTAATCGTACGTCCTAGTTTAACCATCGGCTACCTCCCCTGTAGGTTGGACTTAGTATACCATATCCGGTAGTCCAATAGGGGAACGTATGTTTAAGGAGGGTTTAAGTTCTGACATTCATCCAGCGATTGAAATCGTGGGTTTTCTGCCTTAGTTTTAATAAAAACGGGCCGCTAGCTCACAAAGTTAGTGAACTGGCGGCCCGTTGCCGTGCCACGACACATTCCCTTCGCAAGTTTGAGCTTGACAGGTTCCAAGGGATTGCGGAGTTCGCCGCATCTCAGCCCGTCGTGGACACCCCTAGTGTACTGGTTAATTTAAGCATAACAGGTTTTACCGCCACGTCAACGGTTCTCGCGTTACCGGGTAATCTGTTCAGCCGCTTTACCAATGACTTGCCACATGCGGTCAATCATCTTATCGGACAGGAAACGCCGCACCCACAAGATTTGACTCCCCGCGCCCGCCGAGTAACGGGTCTTGGGCCGCCGAGACAGTGCCGCCTTGTCCACCAACCGGGCAACGACCTTGGGCTTACTGGAGAACTTCTTGACAGCCTTTAGAATCGCCGCTGCTCGGCCAGCATCCTTCTCATACGGGCCATTCGCGGACAGTTCCTGCAAATGGTCAGCCGCAATATCTGCCCATTCTGATTGGATTGCTCCCGGTTCAATCACCGCCACGTGGATGCCCTGAGGGTCGAGTTCCAAGCGTAGCGCATCTGATAGCCCTTCCAAGGCAAATTTAGAGGCCACATACCACGCGCCAAAGGGCTGGGCCACCTTGCCATCGACCGATGTCACGTTGATGATCCGACCGGCGTGCTGTTGGCGCATCATGGGCAGAACCGACTGAATCAGCCGTGCCGCCCCAAAGAGGTTCACGTTGAATTGGTCCTCTGCCTGTGCCATGGGAACGTCTTCGACCGCACCCATCAAGCCATACCCGGCATTGTTGACCAAGATATCCACCCGACCAGTCTCGTTGACGATCCGGTCGACCGCGCTTTCCACGCTAGCCGGATCGGTAATATCAAGTGCCAGCGTCGTGATGCCTAGGTCGTCGAGATCATTCATCCGGCCGACCCGCCGCGCCCCGGCGTACACCGTAACCCCGTTTCGATGTAAACTCCGTGCAATCGCATTGCCAATTCCTGACGATGCACCTGTAACCAACGCAACTTTTCGATGTGCCATATATTTTCCTCCTAATTTGACGAACCAACTAATTGTTTACGTTCATTATAGAACTCTCGGTAGGCCCAGTAACAGGCCAATACCGAGCCAATACTCGTCGCCGACATTAACATGAAGGTGACCATGATCTGATACTTAATTGCTCGAACCGGGTCCACACCAGCAAAAATCACCCCGGACATCATTCCCGGCAGACTCACAATCCCCACGGTCTTGGCGGAGTCGATGGTTGGCTGCATGCCCGTCTTGATACTGGCCCGGATCATGTCGCGAGAAGCGTCCTTCGTCGCTTAGAGAATTGGTGCCTTTGAAACTCGGTTCTCAGAGGTTCAAAGCAAGCTTCGAGACCGCCCTTTGGCTCGGAGCGTCCGCCCGCAGCGCCACAGCCAATTTGCGACCCGCGATAAGGCGCAATCAACCGCCGGTGTGAGCGATAAACGCATATAAGCTTATTGTACCCAAACGGGGCCACCTTGCCTATGGAAACGGCTTCAATTTGGTAAAAAAAGCTCACGGCCCCGGTATGCTCTAAAGTTTGGTATACTATTCAAGACCGTAACTGTTCGGAATTAAGAATTTAACTTAACTAACGTCAACCTAGTAGGAGAAAATATGCCAAATTATGAGTCAAAGAATCACCGCGGCTATAACGACCGCAATGACCGCAATGACCGCAACGACCGGCGCCAACACGGTGCTGGAAACCATTACCAGCCCAACACTAACCACCGGCCAACGAACCGGCGACCACGCCAAGAAACGCCCCAAATTCAAGTCGAAGTTGGCCAGCGTTTCCCACTAACCATCAAGCGCATGGGCATCAACGGTGAAGGTATCGGCTACTACAAGCGGATGGCCGTGTTCATCCCCGGTGCCTTAACGGATGAAGAAGTCGTTGCCGAGGTCACCAGTGTGGCAACGCGTTACCTGCGGGCCAAGATTCACCGCGTCCGTAAGACCAGTCCTCACCGCGTGGAACCCCGCGACAGCTACGCCGATCAAGTCGGTGGTTTTGAGCTGGAACATTTAGACTATCCTGGTCAATTGGCCTTCAAGCGAGATGTCGTTGCCCAATCTCTCGAACGCTACAAGCCCGAGGGCTACCGCCACTACGATTTACGACCAACCTTGGGGATGGACGACCCTTACGGCTACCGGAACAAGGCCCAATTCCAGGTTCGTCGCAATGCAGAGGGGAAGGTCGAAGCCGGCCTTTACGCTGAGCGCAGCCACGACCTGGTTGACCTAGAGACCTGTTCCGTCCAGATGCCCGTGACCATGACTGTCATGCGTGCCGTAGTGCAGATGCTCCAGGATTTAGATATGCCGATCTACGACGAAGAAGCTGAATCCGGTATCGTTAAAACGCTGGTAGTTCGCGCCGCAGCTCATACTGACGATGTCCAACTGGTAGTCATCACCAATTCGCCAAAATTACCACACAAGCATGACCTGTTGACGCGGATTGCAGATGAACTGCCCCAAGTCACTTCCGTCATGCAAAACATCAACCCTGGCAAGACTTCCCTCATCTGGGGTGACGAAACGGTTCATCTGGCAGGCGCTGAAGCCATTACGGAAAAGCTCGACGGTCTTGCCTTCAAGCTCTCCGCACGGGCCTTTCTCCAGCTGAACCCGTCACAAATGGAAGTTCTCTACGGTGAAGCCAAGAAGGCACTGAACTTACAGCCCGGCGAGACCGTTGTCGATGCTTACTCTGGTATCGGAACAATTGGTCTCTCCCTAGCAGATGTTGCCGAGGAAGTACGTGGTATGGATGTGATCCCAGAAGCTGTGGCGGATTCCAATGAGAACGCCGCTGCTAATGGTATCACCAACACCCACTATGAACTTGGTACGGCCGAAGAACTCCTACCAAAGTGGATTATGACTGGTTTCCATCCGGATGCCATTGTGGTCGATCCACCCCGTACTGGCTTGGATGACACGTTGATTGAAACCTTGTTAGCGGTGCGACCACCAAAATTGGTCTACATCTCCTGCAACCCCTCAACGTTGGCCAAGGACTTGGTTGAATTGACGCACGACTATCAAGTTGACTACATTCAGTCCGTGGACATGATGCCCCAGACGGCCCGGTGTGAAGCCGTCGTTAAATTAAGTCGCCGTCATTAATTAGCACTTCTCAGATCTTTTGAGGGATTCAATCGTCGTTTAACGTGGTGCTTGTTATCCGGTAGGTACTCTGTCTTGGTGACGTGTAGTCACCACTTAACCCGCACCAAATAATCGCAACCAATAGATTAATAGGCAGACACGTCTTTTCGTGTTAGACTTTTATTTAACGTAATAACACTGAATTCTGTAGAAAGTTGGCAAATGACATGCAAGATCCTTTCAAGGGCTTTAACAACGACGATGATCCTGATAACCAAAATGGTGACGGCCCTCAAGGTCTGCCGTTACCGCCAAACTACGCTACCGTTGTTAATCCCGAAACGGGGAATATGCGTATCGCCAAGGTCGGATTTTCCTGGACGATGTTTCTTTTCCCCCCGTTTCCAACCCTTTTCCGGGCTGACTGGTACAATTTATTTTGTATCATGGGTGTGGAATTAAGTCTCATGATGGTACTCTCCATGATGGTTCCCGTCAATCAGCTCGCCCAGTTCTTCGCGGTCGGCGGCTGGGAAATGTTACGCGGCTTCCTGTGGGGATTCCTCTACAACATGATGTACTTCAAGCATCTGTTCACCAAGGGCTTCGTCCCAGCAGATGACCGGTCTAAGGAAATTCTGACCCACGCCCGCTACTGGTCTCAACCTAAGGACAACGACTAACTGAAACGTGGCCTGTTTGGTCAGGACGTGTTTCGACAATAACTATTAAGCGCATAAAAAGCGTTCAGAACAGGTTATGTTCTGAACGTTTTTTGATAGGGATTGTAGCTGACTCTCGTCTTATGCCTGCTTCGTTGGGTAAATGGTGAACTCGTTAACGTTAACTTCGGCGGGTTGGTCAATAGCGAAGTTGACGACCCGTGCGATAGCGTCCGGCGTGATACCGACTGCATCGTAGAGTTGATCCATCCCCTGCTTGGCCCCCTCATCGGTAATCGTGTGGAGTAACTCCGTGTTGATGGCGGCTGGATACAACGTGGCCGTCCGAATATTGGTCCCCTCCTGAGCGCTTTCTGTCCGGATAACTTCCATCAGATTTCGTACGGCAAATTTCGTGGCGCCGTAGACACCGGAACCTGGGAAACTCTTGATACCAGCAACGGAGGAGGTCGTGACGATTTGACCATGCTTTTGCTTGGTAAAGTCGGGCATGACCGCAGCCACCCCGTTCAGCACACCATACAGGTTGATGTCAATCATGTCCCGCCACTCCTTCACGTGCAACGCACTGATGGGCGACGTTGGCATGATACCTGCGTTATTGAAGATAACGTCGATACCGCCAAATTGCGACTTAGCCAAGTCAACCAGGCCTTGGACCTCGGCGGCTTCCCGGACATCAGTCACTTGGTAAGCGGCCTGACCGCCAGCAGCCTTGATCTCACCGACGAGTTCTTGGAGACGAGACTCACGCCGAGCACCCAACACAACCTTCGCGCCATTGCTGGCTAATAACTTTGCGGTGGCAGCACCGATACCGGAAGAGGCCCCCGTAATCACAACAACTTTATCTTTAACCGTCATATTGAATCGCTCCTATACATTATTTGATGAAGCAAGCATACCCGGTTAGAGTAACTCGAAGTCAAGGCCACAGTTGAACTTTTTTAAATTAATTCCTAAGATAGCTCACGCTTAGCCGGTTTTAGTTGCGCCACTGCGTGGGATTTGGTAAATTGAGGACTACGACTATGACGGTTAAGCAAAAAAAGGAGAAACGCATGCAAACGACGCGATCCGATGGCCCACTGAAACGCTTTTTCAAAGGCGTGATCATTGCACTAGGCTTCATTCTTCCAGGTGTCTCCGGCGGGGTTCTTGCCGCCATTCTGGGCATCTACGAACGACTACTGGGCTTCATGGCCCATTTCCGACAGAACTTTAAACGCGACTTCTGGTACTTTGTGCCGGTCGGCCTCGGAGGCATCGTGGGGATTGCCCTGCTTTCGGCCCCCTTGGAATACCTGTTGGCCCACTGGCAAGTTGTCGTCCTGTGGGGCTTTGCTGGCGCAATCGTGGGAACACTGCCCGCGCTGATGCAGACGGCCAGCTCTCAAACACCCCGTGACGCTGCGGACTACGGCTGGTTCTTCGGCACCCTATTGATCAGTAGTGGTCTGTTGTACTTCATGAGCGATATTTTCGGCACCCTTCCCGCCAACTTCTGGGGATTCATGGTGGCCGGTATCCTGATCGCTCTGGGTGTGCTGGTACCCGGCTTAAGCCCGTCCAACCTCCTATTGATTCTGGGGCTATTCACGCCCATGCTGACCGGCTTTAAGAACTTTGATTTGCTAGGTGTCTACCTGCCAATTGCGCTGGGGGGGCTATTATCCATGATTCTCTTCTCCAAGGGAATGGACTACCTGATTCACCGTTTCCACTCGCGCGTGTACCACTTCATCTTGGGGATTGTGGTCGCCAGTACCGTCTTGATTCTGGTGCCGAATTCTCACGCCGCCGAAAGCATTTCTTACGCCGGAGCGACCTGGAGCACCCTATTATTCAGTGCACTGGCGCTGGTCGTTGGGGTGGGCCTAGGCTATTGGATGAGCCGACTCGAAATTAAATACAAGTAAATTCTAAACGCCGCGAAAAACTAGCTTTTTTTCGCGGCGTTAGTCTATAAGTGGCGTCGGTTGAGAGAATTCGACATTTCACTGCCGAACGGGTTAACCCAATTGTTCGTTTCTCTTTGCAAAAAAAGTGAGACTAAAACCGCAATTTTTACATTAGTTATAAATAGGGGGGCCATTCCATCCGGAACGGTCCCCCCTTAGAAATTCAATGATTTAATGACAGCACAAATCGGCTACAGATTATTTGGCTTGAACGCCCGCGTCGCCTTCACCGCTTGTTTCCACCCAGCATAGAGGTGCTCGCGACGATCCGGCAACATGTTGGGCGTAAATAACCGCCCGGCGGTCCGAATTTGTTTGATCTCATCCAGATCCTTCCAGTACCCCACGGCCAGTCCCGCCGTAATGGCCGCCCCCATCGCTGTAGTCTCTTCATCAGCCGCCCGTTGCACCGGCGTGTCGAGAATATCAGCCTGGAACTGCATCAGGTAGCGATTCCGGGAGGCCCCACCATCGGCCATTAGTTCGGAAATATCGATGCCAGTATCCTGCTTCATGGTTCGCAAGACATCACGGGTCTGGTAGGCAATTGACTGTAGCGTCGCCTTCACGAAGTCGTTACGATTCGTCCCCCGTGACAGGCCAAAGACGGCCCCCTTTGCATCGGGATCCCAGTACGGTGCCCCCAATCCGTTAAAGGCCGGCACCACGTAGACTTCATCCTCATCTGTCGAGGCCATGGCAGCCTGACGGGATTCGGGGACGTTGTCAATAATCTTCATACTCTCATGAAGCCAAGCCAGCGCGGTTCCAGCCACTAGGATCGACCCTTCGAGCGCGTAGGTCACCTTACCATCCATTTTATACGCAATCGTCGTCAGTAGATTGTGCTCGGATGTCTGCGGTTCATCACCGGTATTCATCATGACGAAGGCCCCATCGCCATACGTGTTCTTGACGGTACCGGGTGCCAAGGCCAGTTGCCCCAGCAAGGCGGCCGATTGGTCCCCAATCAGACCAGCAATTGGGACTTCCACCCCATAAAATTGGAAATTTTGCGTGACGCCGTAGACTTCGGAACTCGACTTCACCTCAGGCAGCATCGCTGAAGGAATGTTGAGCCAGCTGAGAATGTCCTGATCCCATTTGAGCTCGTGAATGTTGAAGAGCATGGTCCGACTGGCGTTACTGTAGTCGGTCACGTGAATCTTCCCACCAGAGAGCTTCCAGGCCAGCCAACTGTCGACCGTCCCAAAGAGCAGATCACCATTCTCGGCGCGCTCTTGGGCGCCCGGCACGTGATCCAAAATCCAGCGAATCTTGGTTGCACTGAAGTAGGCATCCAGCACCAGTCCGGTTTTATCCTTAATGGCCTTGGTTCGGCCATCTGCAGCCAACTTTTTCGCCAAGCTCGCCGTTTGTTGACTTTGCCAACCGATGGCGTGATAAATCGGTTCGCCAGTAATTTTATCCCACACAATGGTGGTTTCTCGTTGACTACTGATACCAATGGCTTGAATGTTTTCTGGATGAATCGAGGCATCGATGAGCGCACTGGCGATCACCGAGAGCACACTGTTCCAAATCTCGTTGGCGTCGGATTCGACCCAGCCCGCATGCGGGTAATACTGGGGAACATCCTTGAAGCCCTCGATAACCTTGCGCCCGGTGTGATCAAAAATCATGGCCCGGGTACTACTGGTCCCTTGATCGACCGCCAAAATATAATCTTCCGGTTGTTTAAGTGCCATATGTATTTACTCCCTCCATAACTGCTTTCAAATCGGAAGCGGTTCCAATTTCACTTCACTCATCATAGCACGACCCCGGTTGAAAACACCAGATTTTGTATCGGGTTCCAATCACTTTGCCACTTCCTTAAGCTTTTAAATCCATGTCGGTTTCGCCTTACCGGCCGGCAGAATCCCTAGCAGTCGCGAATGACAATCTTAGTCTGTAACCTTCAGTTGTTTCCCCGCTAAGAATGATTGCGCAAAATCAGTGTCATTTTTGACCTGCTTGCCGAACTCATCGATCAAGGCATGGAATTCTTGGTAGTCAGTCAAACCAAAATCGAGTTGGCGCATGACCGTTTTCTGAAAAGCCGGATACGTCTTGGGCATAGTTGCACCTAGCCAGCTGAATAACCGCCGCGCATAGGTGTCGACCATGAAGGTGCCGTGATCCAGCGTGTACATTAAGATATAGTCGGCAGTTTCGTTGCCAATGCCCGTAATGCCGAGCAATTCTGCGCGTAGACTAGCCCCATCACGTTGCTTCAACGCGGCCAAATCATCGTTGGCCTCGCCCAACCAAGTCGCCAGCGCAAGAATAGCCGCACTCTTGCGTTGGTAGAAGCCACTGCTGCGAATTACTGGAATCAGCGTATCTTGTGTGTAGTCCCGCAACTTGGCTGGGTCAAAGCCAGTTTGTGCCTTGAGCGCGATCAGTGACGGCTCCACGTTGCGCCAATTAGTGTTCTGAACCAGGATCGCCCCTAGCATGATTTCCACGGGTGTTTCGGCCCACGGTGTGCCGGGCTTTAACCAGGGCTGCGGCCCCATCTCCTTCGCCATCGTGTGATACAGTTCATCTAGCGTCACCTTGCTTGCCTCCATTTCGAAAAAATCAGTCCCATCTATTTTACCGAAATCGCCAAAAATCCGCCAGCGAACGCACTTTAATGACACTAAAAAGAGCCCGAGGTCAGCCCCAAGCTCCAGTAAGTCTAAAATTTGTTACGCCCTATTCACTACCATAACTGCGAATATGTAAAGATTAAACCCGTTTGATGACTAAGCGGATATCGCCTTCGCCTTCGGGATTCAACTCTTCTTTGTACTCGAAGTCAGCGCTTTCGAAATACTTTTTGATTTCGTCGTTTAACTCCTCAACGGGCCGAACATCCTTATCTTGGCGTTGCAACAAAAGCGTGTATTCCTTCGAATCCTCATCGACGTTTTCAAAACTGTAAAGAATCGCTTCAGAATTCAAAATCTCTTGAATCACTTGACGTTCTGTCATCATGTTTACCTCGCTTTATTTTTTTGTCTACTATTCTATTGTAGGGTTATTCAAAATAATTGTGAACTATTTTGTCAAAATATTTTTCACAAATTAGGTAGCGTTTCCAAATCAATTATATTAAGGTTTTCAACAACTACATAGATTCCGAAAATTGCCATTAATCGTCGCCGCCAGTCCCCAAATAAAGCGCTATTCCTAAAGCCATTTCACCCCCGATTACGACCCGGTCTACCAGAAATTCCAATTCGCCAAATAAGCGTGACAAAGGCGTCGCACGACGGGTATACTGAGCAGTATCATCATATTACCTGAAGGTTGAAAGTTCCAAATACTCATTATGACCGTTGTCACAACGATACAGAGGCTAAAATTAGGCAACATTGTCCAACCATCGCCTTACCGGCCGGCAGATATGGGCTGGATCGGTGCGAACACAACTTGAAGCCTCGAAAGGACCGAGTCTACAAGCTTGGTTTTCTACTAAGCCAGCGGGGAAATCACCCCCTGACTAAGTAGAACGACGCGCCTGAGCCCATATCTGCCGACTTCTCGGCTGACGTAGTTGGTTTGAGGTAACGTGGATTACGCCTATAGAAACGTTATTGTTTTATGCTTAACCCCTAACAACCATCTGAAATTCGGTGTTTGAAATTGATGTACACAATCAAAGCCGGAGGCGGTCAGGGATGGAGCTAGCCGTGTCGACGATGTTAGACCGGGCGATTTTCTCCCGGCCTTACATCGTGGGACGACCTGAGAGACGCCTGAACTTGGCGGCTTTCAGGCGAGTCGGAAGCCCGCCTTTTGGCTGGAGGCGTTCCCCACAGCAAGCGGAATTCCTGACAGCCGGAGTGCGACCATTAGCATGTTACTGATAAATCACAACCAAGCTTCTAGATAAGACAGTTAGCTGTCAAAACTTCATTGCAGATTAAATCTGTATGAGTCGCAAACATTGAAAGGAAGCGACGCTATGCGCCCACGCATTGCTTTACCCGCCGACACTCTCGACGAAGCCACCAATATCATTAACGAACGAAACGCTGCGTTTGCCCCTCGCCCCGCAGTGGAGGCCATCGTCAAAGCCGGCGGCCTCCCCATCATCCTGCCGAGCGTCGACCCATCCGACGTTGCGGACTACCTGCCCCTCTTCGATGGTGTCCTCTTTCTCGGCGGGGCCGATGTCGACCCGACCTTCTTTAATGAAGAACCCCACATCCGATTGGGCAAGACCTACCGCAAACGCGACCTCTTTGAAATCGAATTATTGAAACAGGCCGTCGCCAATAATAAGGCGATTCTCGGCATTTGCCGGGGCTTGCAACTGATCAATGTTGGTCTGGGTGGCACCCTGTATCAGGATCTCAGCGAAGATGCGACCGCCTACATCAAGCACAGCCAGGCGGCCATGGGCAACCAGCCCAGCCATCATATCACCGTCACGCCCGGTAGTATGCTGAGTACGCTGGTAGGCTCTCGGCCTTACGTTAATTCGCGGCACCACCAAGCTGTCAAAGACGTCGCACCAAGCCTCCAAGTAACTGCGATCGCTGATGATCACGTCGTCGAAGCTTTGGAATCACCAGACAGCGATCAGATCCTGGCTGTGCAGTGGCATCCCGAAAACATGTATAAACATCACGAAGACTCGCGTCAGATCTTCGCAAACTTTGTCCAGCGGGCAGCTAAGCGGACGACAACTTTGTGAAAAAGCTTTTCATTGCTCCCAAAGTAAACTACACTAGGGAGTAGACGAAAGAAAGTAGGGTGACTCACGGTGGCGAAGATGCAGGATTTTGGACAACGCATGCGTTTTTTAGTGTTCTCCATCTTTTTAAATTCCGCCGCTAATGCCCTGACAATTTCAACCAACCTCGGGAGTGCTGTTTGGACCGGGTCATCCGTTAACTTGGCGAATTGGATTCACGTCCCTCTGGGAACAACCCTGTTTGGCTACGGGATTGTCGTCACCATCATGAACCAACTGTTTCTGGGTCACTTCGATCGCAAACGGTTCGTCTCCAACATCCTCTACATCATCCCCTTCAGTTACTTGGTCGAGTGGATTGGCTACTTCTGGAACTGGATTGGCGTCAACACGCTGAATCTAACCGGACGCGTCATTGTTGATATCATCGGGTTATTCGGTGTTGCCGTCGCCGTGTCCATCTACCAGCGCTGCAACATCATCATGCACCCCAATGATGACTTGGCCTACATTCTGCGTTTCCGATTCCTCAAAGGTTCTGCCATCATCGCCCAGTGGACTAGCTACATTCCGCCGGTCACGATTATCGTGTTATCCTACATCTTTACTGGTCAGTTACACGCCATCGGCTTCGGAACGATATTGGCACTGGTCGCTCAGGGTGCCGTCATGGGCTGGTCCGACTACCACGTTTTCCCAAAGTTGAAACACCACGTGGATGTTTAAATTATTCTTCAAATAAAAAAATTTGTGAGCTATTTGAGGTTAGAACCCTATCGTCCTAACCTCTTTTTAATTTAAAAAATATTAACGGACTGTCATCATTGGGTAGGTAATTCGAACATACCAAAAACCAATTTGACCTGAGACAAAGCGTGTCTTAATCACTTGATATGTCTATCATTAGCACAAGCAAATTTTAAACTAGAACCATCGTATGAACTATTTTCTCGTTTGTAAATCATGTGATTACCCCATTTCAGTTCTCGTGTGCAACTAGTTTTTTTGCCTATTATTCATCTCATTTCATTTTAACTGGATAGGCTATAATCGCCCGTCTGCCAGCGGTAGCCCCCTTATATTATATATTTAATTATGGTATACTGCTTTCAAATAAAGAAGCGAAAAGTATACGGGGTGAGCTAAATGTTAAAGATGACTAGAAAAATTGCGATTGCCGGCTTATCATTAATTCTCTTCGGAGGCGTCGTCAGTCCCAGCGTGGTTCACGCTGACAGCACCGGCACTTCAAACAATGCGAACGCAGCCACGACTAAGGCTAGCGATGACGCAAAAACAACAATTAAATTTGGATCAATCGGTATGCCATATACCTTAATTAGTGACAAAGACGGTATTACAAAGTATTATACCTACCCGAATGCGCCTGCCGTTTTAACTGCGGACGAGATTAACAATGATGACTATATGAATAAACTCGTCGCTGACAATCCCCTTCTCCCTTCGGATACACAAAGCACCCTTCAGCAACAGCTTGCGACACCTGTCACGGTCGACTTAAATGAATCCTACCTCGATTACATTTACGACGCTTCGGCACTACCAGGCGTTACGAAAGATGAACTCCGCGAACAACAAACACTTTCTCCATATACAATGGTATGGCTGGCTAATCACGTTGCCCAAAAGAGCACGGGCGCTATTACTTTTGATCAGCTTCAAACCGACTACAGAGACTCACTTCAAAAGAAATTGAAGGCTGCTCCCATTGCAGCAGGTCTCCTATCGCTAACGGATCAAATGTTCAGCGATGAAGCCACCTATGATGCTGTTGGGGAAGTCATTTATACCAGCCTAATCGGAAACACTGTCTTGAGTAACTATTCAGACGATAAGTTAATGACCCTTGATCCAGATGCTACCGCTCGTCAAATGCTCTCACTGATCAATAAGCCGATGTCTGACTATTATCTAAAACAAGCTGACGGCACTTATCAGATGAGTGGTTTACTTTTGAGCGGTCTAATGGCCTACAGCTTCTGGTTTGAAGAAAAACCCACGATCCCCGCCCCAACACCAGCTACCAGTCAGCCCGTCACCGTCCACTACGTCGATGACCAAGGAAACACGCTGAAGCCGGACAAGACCTTAACTGGTAATCTGGGCAGTAGCTACAAGACTGATCCCCTCGACATCGATGGCTACGCCCTTACCAAGACGACGGGCGACGAAACGGGAACCTTTAGTTCTACGGCCAAGTCCGTGACCTACACCTACGCCGCCGTCATCACCACTGGTGGAGACGCCGATACAATTGCACCCGAGGGCACTGTGATCTACGCCACAAAGAAGCTCGGTCTCTACAAAAATGCCACCTTCACCAACAAGGCCCGTAAACAATGGTACGCGAAGAAGGCCCGCATCAACCGTCCCATGTTTGTGGTCACAGGGTATGCCAAGTCCAAGAACGGTGTCAAGCGTTACCAAGTCAAGGATGTCAATCATCACAGCAAGACTAATGGCAAGACTGGTTACGTCACAGCTAACGCCAAGTACACGAGCCGCGTTTACTACGCGACTAAGCACAAGATCATTACCGTCATCAATCCTAAGGGCGTCAACGCCTACAGCAAGAAGAACCTGACCAACAAGAAGGCCCACTACAAGCAAGGCCAAGTTCTGAAGGTCAAGAAGATCGTGAACCAAAACTTAACGACCCGCTTCGTCCTGACCAACGGCCGCTACATCACCGCCAACAAGATGCTCGTTCAGTCCGGGAAGCAAACCATGCCGAAACGCGTTCAAGCTAAGACTGCATTGAACCGCTACGGGACGGCTAACCTCACGAACCTGAACAAACATTTCTCCGCACACACTATTCTCAAAGTGACTGGCTGGACTTATTCAAATGCCAATAACTTTAGTAAACGTGACACGTTGCGGTACCAAGTTACCGGTGGCTATATTACCGGGAATAAGCAGCTTGTCCGTACATTTAGGTAAGAATTAAGACATGAAGAACCGCCTTCCAGCTGGACTGGGAGACGGTTCTTTTTTGATTTTGAATTGATTAGTTTAGAAATTTTGGAGTTGAGACTGTTTTTTGGGGGAGTTACTTTGTAGATTTGTTACGACCGCTTGGGATTGCGCGCGAGTTTTAACATTGCCGAAACGTGCGCCACAAGGCAGACTCCTGCGCTTAACCCCAATAAGGGCAAAAGCCAGGTTCATTGCCATTCTACTTGTTCAAAGACTTCCTCTAAGTCTACGTTGCCGAAACGTGCTCCGAAAGGCAGGTCCCTGCGCTTAACCCCATTAAGTCAAAAAGCCAGGCCCGGGCTTTTTACCTTAATGACGTTAATGCTCAGGACCTAACCGCCTTTCTCCGCACTCTATTTATATTCTCCCGCCAGCTTTCCAAAATCAACCGTCCCCAACCCCGCTGCCTGGTTATAGATCTTGCCCGGTTGGCCGACGTAGTAGAGATTGCCGTTGTCGGTCGATGCATCTAGCTTGGTGAACGGTGATTTCGCCGTCTGTGCTAACTTGTAGATTTGTGGATTCCACAGCCCCATGCGCTTGCTGCGATTGCTGTTGATAACCGCCGTCATCGCCGCAAACTGTGGCGCTACCACGCTGGTTCCGCCAATGACATTCCAGCCATCCGAACCCGTATAGGAATCGTAACCCGTCAGTGGGTCCGCATCCGCGACAACATCCGGATAGTTTCGGCCGCTCGCCGTGCCGTGAATCAGACTGGTTGTCAAGTTAGGCAGACCACTCGCCGTCAGATACTGCCGGGCATTGTAAGTATTTATCCCGGATACGCCCTTTTGATATTTCGGCGTACTGTATAGTGTGGAAATGCCCCCACCACTACCAGCTTGGAGCATCCCCATCAGATCATCGTTTTTGGTGAAGAATGTCTTGTCCTTCTGGTACGCTGCGAAAAGATAGTCGCCACCCCAGGTTCGTTCTCGATCGACCTTAACTGTGATATCGTTAGCTAACGTTCCTTCAACAGGAAGCGTCGTTCCACCAGTTGCAGTGACCCACGGGTTGTTCGCTGGAAAATTGGCGTAAATCCCCTCGTTAGTTGACCCATCACGATTCAGGCTCTCCCCATAGGCACCGGTATCGCCGGACGCCGCAAAGGTTGAAATTCCCTGCGTCGCCCCCTGTGCAAGCAGCGTACTCATAATGCTCCCGTACAGTGGTGTCAGCAGATGATATTTATTAAGACTCTGGAGCACACCTTCCGACAGGCCCCAGCTCAACGATAGCGAGCTGGCCTTGTTCTCGGCAAAGGCGCTGGCAAACGAGTTGATCCAACCGACATCACTCAAAGATGCCGTGTACACGCGGATCTTGGCCTTCGGTGCAATCGCCCCAGCCTGTTCAACATCCAGCGCCGTCTCGTCATTGCCGGGGTCCACATCGCCCCAAATGTTATCGCCCCCGGTTGCTTTCACGCTGATACGCGCCGCTGAGGACGCCACACCCTCGGCCGACCAGAAGTGGGTAATGTCAGACTTGACCACCTTGCTAAAGCTAATGATACCAATGGTCTGACCCTTGCCTTCTTGTCCCTGGGTCGCCTTAGTTGTCGCATTATATTGCGTCAAGAAGTTCTGTGGCGCGCCATCACTCGTCGGTCCCGTGGTGCTCGTAGCTGATGTATCCGCTAAGCTACTGAGCTTGACCATGTTGGTAATCCCCACGACAGCCTTGATAGGCTTCGCCACATTCTTGGGTAGTTTAGGCGTCTTCTTGGCATACTGAATCTTCTCACCATGATAACGGGCCGTCTTCAGCTTGGTTGCAAACGTCTTGTTCACCGCGGAAGCAGACCCCTTTAACTGCATGATCAACCCATTGTTATAGGTCGTCACCTTTAAATGATGGGCCTTGAAGTAAGTTGCCAGCCGCTTCGTCGTGGTCGTTGACTGTCCAAATTTTTGTCGGAATTGCTTAGGCGTCAGGTACTTCTTGAATTGCTTACTGCCTGTGGTGTTGACCGCCAAAGCAGTCGATGTCAGCTTACTGCCGTTACGAGTCTTCAAGACCAGGTCCAAGGTGATCGTCTTGCCGGCCGACACCTGCTTAGCTTGTTTCAAATTACGCAATTCGCTCTCCCGATAAGGTGTTGCCACCGTAGTGGTCGCGGCCGCTTGGGCCTGCACGCCACCACAACCAACCAACCCCACTAACAGGCTGGCTAAAATCAATCGTCCCTTCATCCAATCCCTCCTACGACTCTATGTAACATCTAATTAATGGGTAACAATTGTCGCCTATTAGTTAGGGCCATTATACCCCGCTACCAGTGAATTTGCGGGGTCAGTTACCCATGATTGACACAATTAGTTACCCTATCAAACAGAACCCCTATCCACCGTTTTTCGGGATAAGCAAACGGGTAGCCGCAACCATTTAGCGTTGCGACTACCCATTTTGTGACTTATTCTAGTTCACCGGTTAAGATAAACTGTTTGATTTCTTTGAAAGTTTTTTTAGATTCCGGCAATTCTGGCCACAGAATGTAGTCATGAAGCATCGATTTCATCACGTGTGCCGTGAACGGCGTGCCACTGGCCGTCTCCAACTTTTGGAGTAGCCGCTGGTCGTCGGCCCATAACAATTCATTGGTGCCATAATACAGCATGATTGGTCCCAGGTCGTCAAAGTTACCATAGATGGGACTGACGATGGGGTCCGTCACCGGATGATTCCCCGCGTATTTAAAGCCAATCTTTTTTAACGTTGTCAGCGTGAGGAACGGATCGTGTTTAGCAGCCACGTTAAGATCGGGATTCATCATACTGAGATCGGTCCACGGCGAGACGAGAACGGTTCCAGCCGGTAATGGTTCTTGATTTTCCTGTAACTGCTGGAGTACGGTCAGCGCCAGCCCCCCGCCGGCCGAATCCCCCATTAAGAAGAATTGGTCATCCGGATACTGTGCTCGCAGATATTCGTAAGCATTCATCGCGAACGTCACCGTCTGATCCACGGTGGCCTCAGGAACTAACGGGTAATCAACATAGGATACACGCAGATTAGCTTGCTGGACCATCGCCACCATTAATTTCCGGTGACCTGTCGTCCCTTGCATGGTATAGGCCCCGCCGTGAAATAAGATCACGTGCTGGGGCAACGGCGCACCTGAACCCGCGGTGAGAATCCGGCCACCAAAGACTTCACGTTCCCTAGTCACAATGGCTTCCGGGAATCTCTGAGGCACCACGGCGCGGTTTTGCCGACTGGGTTGTAAAAATGCTTGCTGCATCTGCTGCTTGAGCTGACTATGCTGGGTCTTGAAGAGTAACCATTTCCCACGCAAACTCACGACTATCACCCTATCTTTTTGCCTTCTTCATTCTCTTTACCCTTATGCCAGTATACAGCGTTTCGCGAAAAAGCGCTTCCCCCAGAAGCAATTACTAGGTAATTTTTGCAAAAACCGTTAAAATAGAACGCGTAGCAACTGACAGGAAAGGGTGGAAATAGTAATGACAAACAACCGAATTATCGCTGTGACTGGGGGCCTCAACTTCAGAGAATTAGGGGGTTATCCCACGATCGACGGGCAAACAGTAAAGTGGCATAAGCTGATTCGGACTGCCGGTTTGGCTGACCTCACCCCCGCAGATCAACAGCATCTTACTGACTACGGTGTTGTCGCTGACGTCGACTTTCGTTCTAAGGACGAACAACGCCAGTCACCTGACAAGGTTCCAGCTGGCGTCAACTATCACTTTCTTCCGGTCTTCCCTGCCGACGATGAGACGGATGCCTCGGCATCACAGGAACAGTTGGTGGAACGCTTCTCGACTGACGACCAATCCGGCCACAATCATATGCTGGATGTTTATCAGCAGATGATGACGCTGCGTTCCGCGCAAGTTGCCTACCACGACTTCTTTGAAACCTTATTGGCAAATGACCAACCGGACAAAGCTGTGCTATTCCACTGTACTGCTGGCAAGGATCGCACCGGAATGGGTGCCTACTTTGCCTTGAGTGCCTTGGGTGTTGATCCCCAAGTGATTCGCCAAGATTACCTGATGACTAATGACGTGATTGCACCAAAGATTGCGCAACAGAGCGCGGCGGCTAAGGACCGTGGCCTGAGCCAGACGTTCATCACCAATATGCGGGCTCTCTACACGGTTAGCCCGGATTACTTTGACGCAGCCACTAAGATTGTGAATACCCAATATGGTGGCGCCCAGGACTATCTACGTGATGTATTGGGCCTCTCTGGTCACGATATTACTGACCTGAAACGACTTTACTTGGATTAAAATGGATTGACAAATCGCCGAATGACTGCCAGACTAATCGCTTATTGGTTAGTCTGGCTTTTAACCACAAGGAACTCGGATAGCTATTGATTATCGTCTACGGTGGCTAGGAATTCCACCTGCTGTGAGGCCAAAGAGTGGGCTTCCAACTTGCGGTACACGTTCATTGTGGGTAAATGCCCTTCGTTCCCTCAGTAGTATTAAATTTGTCGCTGTCACCTGACAATTATTCAAAAACACTTCTTACAACCAATTCGATCAAAAAACACAATCAATCTCAAAATATGAAAGGACCTGATTAATTGAAAAAGAAAACGTTGACTTGGACTCTCCCTCTGGTTGGTATTGCGGCGACCTCGTTATTTGCTAGTGAACGACTCTTTAACTTTGCTTTTAAGCGGGTCAATTATGTTCCCGAAACTTCTGCCGATAAGCAAAAATACGCCGACGCCTACTACGCTTATGTGGACTGGTACCAAGCCGTTCCTAAGGAAAAATGGTACCTCCACGAGCACGATGCGAAGAACCGGATGGTAGCAGAATATATTCCTGCTGAGACACCGAGTGCCAAGACCGTCATCATTTCTCACGGGTATAAAGGCAACGGAGAAACCATGGCCAACTTTGCTCAGATGTACCACCGTCTAGGATTTAACGTTCTCTTACCCGATGATCGCGGTCACGGCGAGAGTGCTGGCAAATACATCAGCTTTGGTTGGCTAGACCGGCTAGACTATCTTCAGTGGATTCAACAGGTTATTGACCGAGCCAATGCCGACGTGAAGATTCTCCTGTTCGGCGTTAGCATGGGTGGCGCCACCATGGAAATGCTATCCGGTGAAAGTTTGCCGCCCCAAGTCAAAGCCATCATCGCCGACTGTGGATACTCCAGCATCGAAGCTGAGCTGACCTATCTGCTCAAACGGCAATTTCATTTGCCAAAGTACCCAATTGAACCGCTTGTCAGCACTATTTCTAAGCGGCGGTTGGGTTACTATCTGGGCGATGTGACGGCGACCGACCAGCTCAAGAAAAATAAGCGACCCATTCTCTTCATCCACGGGGAAAAGGACGTCTACGTGCCAGTCGGCATGGCCTATGAGAATTACGCAGCGACCCATGCCGCTAAACAACTGTGGATCGTGAAAAATGCCTCACACGCTGAGAGTTTCTGGATCAATCCTAACCGCTATCAAGCCCATGTTGAAGAGTTCCTGGAAACCTACTTTGATGCGAATGACGCATAAAGCTTCACACGTTTAGAATTCCTTTAATAAATTGTCAAAAAGTCGTCACAGATTTCCCCCGTTTCTATTCACAAACTCCGGGTATAGTAATAATCATAGTAATTAGCCAATAACTGTTACTAGTCAAATTCTATATATCCAATCCCTTTAAGATTCTCTCCCCCTAAGAGAATCGCATCCTGGTTAGGTTCCCTCAAGCCTAACCAACTCCTCTAAACTGAGTGTCACTCCCCCTAAGTGACCTCACTCCTCATAAAAAAGAACCGCACTGTTCTCTCCCCGAGACGGTGCGGTTCTTTTCGTTTATACGGATTTACAGTCGGCCCCACGCCCGGTAAAAGTCTTGGCGGTGGTGCAGTTCATCCTGTGGTTCTTGACTGGCAAGCTGTTGCTGAATGGCTTCCCAGCGCGCTTCACTGAGGAGAACGGCGCCTTGCTGCTTACCCACTGTGGTTTCAATCTTAACGGGTGTCCCCGTGCTGGCTGCTTGCATGAGTGCTTGTAAGTTCTGCTGTGCGTCAGTCACTGAATAAGTCGTCTTCATGTGTGCCATTCCCCCTAGAGTGTGCGCTAGTCTAAAGCTAACCGGTGAAAAATGTAAGCCACGCGACGTAGGTGATAGTGATAGTCAAAAGCATCTTCAATTTGATCTGGTGTCAGGCGCGCCGTAATTTTGGCGTTTGCTTCTACCAATGGTCGGAACTGTACCTGTTGGTCCCAGGCCTGTGCCGTCAACGGTTGAACCAGGTCGTAAGCGTCCTCACGACTAAGACCTGATTCGATCAACTTTAACAGTAACCGCTGGCTGTAGATCAGGCCGTACGTCCGGTTCATGTTCGTCTTCATCGTCTCCGGGAAAACATCCAAGTTGCTTAAGATCCGGTTGATTCGATGCAGCATGTAATCCAACAGCGTCGTACTTTCTGGTAGAATCATCCGTTCAGCCGAAGAGTGAGAAATATCCCGTTCGTGCCAGAGGCTCACGTCTTCATATGCTGTGACCATCGTCCCGCGCAGAACTCGCGCCAACCCGGTCACATTTTCTGATCCTATCGGGTTTCGCTTATGTGGCATTGCTGAAGACCCCTTCTGCCCAGGGTTAAAGTGTTCCTCGACTTCATGAATTTCCGAACGCTGTAGCCCACGAATCTCGGTCGCAATATTTTCCACGCTGGTTCCGATCAAGGCCAGGGTTGCCACGTAATCTGCATGAAGATCGCGGGGGAGCACCTGTGTGGCAATGGGCTGTGCCGTAATGCCGAGTTGCTTACAGACGAATGCTTCCACTTCAGGGGGTACGTTGGCAAAGGTTCCCACCGCCCCACTGATTTTTCCGGTCTCAACTTCAGCAGCCGCCCGATCGAAGCGAGCCAAGTTCCGTTGCATTTCTTCATAGAAACGCGCCATCTTCAACCCAAACGTGGTGGGCTCGGCCTGAACCCCATGGGTCCGACCAATCATGACAGTCGTCTTATACCGTAGTGCTAGCTTCTTTAAGGTCGCAATCAACGCCGTTAAACTCTGACGGATCACGGCATTCGCCTGCTTGAGTCGGTAGCCCTGCGCTGTATCCACCACATCGGTACTCGTCACACCAAAGTGAATCCACTTCCGCTCATCACCCAGCGACTCCGAGACATTGCGCGTAAAGGCAACCATATCGTGATGGGTCACGGCTTCAATCTCAGCAATACGCTCCACGTCAAAGGTAGCGTTGTCCCGAATCTTCTGAGCATCTGCGGTAGGGATCTCTCCCAATTGCGCCCAAGCTTCATCAATGGCAATTTCAACGGCCAACCAAGATTTGTATTGATTCTCTAATGACCAGATCTGACCCATTTCCGGTCGGGTATAACGTTCTAACATGCGTTTCCTCCTATAAATACGGACTAAAACCCGAACATTATTTAATTATAGCTCATGTAGCTCCAAAAGTAATCATACCATAGATCATCCTATTTTAGCCAGCAATTTTGTATGCATCTACCGGATAATTAGTTTTATATAGAAATAAATAGAACTTTATCAACTATAAATATAAAAATTGTTCGCTTTTTAGTTGATTTTTATTTCCGAACTTGTTACACTTATTCTTGCTGGGTGTTCGGCTCAGTAAAATAAAGTAATGAGGTGTTGTTATGTCATCAACAGTAGTAGTTGGTAGTCAATGGGGCGACGAAGGTAAAGGAAAAATCACAGATTTTCTAAGTGAGAAGGCTGATGTCATCGCCCGCTACCAAGGTGGTGACAACGCCGGTCATACCATTGTTTTTAATGGTCAAACGTTTAAACTGCGGTTGATTCCTTCAGGGATCTTCTACGCGGACAAGACCAGCGTCATCGGTAACGGTGTCGTTTTAAACCCACAATCATTGGTTCAAGAGCTCGCCTACCTGCACGAAAACGGCGTGGCTACGGATAATCTCCGGATTTCCGACCGCGCTCACGTCATTCTGCCTTACCACATCTTGCTGGATCAAGCGCAAGAAAAGATGAAGGAGAATAAGATTGGGACGACCAACAAGGGGATCGGCCCCGCCTACATGGATAAGGCCGAACGAATCGGGATTCGGGTGGCCGACCTGCTTGATCACGACATCTTTGCCGACAAGCTCCGGCAAAACTTAATTGAAAAGAACAACGTTTTAACGAAACTCTATAATGAAGAACCGCTAGACTTTAACGAGATTTTTGAAAAATACTACGCGCTCGGTCAACAGATTAAAGATCACGTGACCGACACATCCGTCGTCATCAACGACGCATTAGATGCCGGCAAAAACGTGCTGTTTGAAGGTGCACAAGGTGTCATGTTAGATATCGACCATGGGACATATCCCTTCGTTACGTCTTCAAACCCCGTTGCCGGTGGCGTGACCATCGGTGCTGGTGTGGGTCCCACTAAGATCGACCACGTTGTCGGCGTTTGCAAGGCCTACACGTCTCGGGTCGGCGATGGCCCATTCCCAACTGAACTGTTCGACGAGATTGGCGATACCATTCGCGAAACCGGTCACGAATACGGGACTGTTACGAAACGCCCGCGTCGGATTGGCTGGTTCGACAGTGTTGTTCTTCGTCACGCCAAGCGTGTTTCTGGTTTGACCACCCTGTCACTGAACTGCCTGGACGTCCTGACTGGTCTGAAGACCGTCAAAATCTGTAAAGCCTACGAACTCAACGGCGAAACAATTTACCACTACCCCGCTAGTCTGGTTGACCTTGATGCTTGCCAGCCCATTTACGATGAATTCCCAGGTTGGACTGAAGATATCACCCAGTGCCACGCGGTAGAAGACCTACCCGTTAATGCGCAAAACTATGTTAAACGATTAGCTGAATTAGTCGGCGTCGAGATCGCAACGCTTTCCGTCGGTCCAGACCGCGAGCAAACGAACATTTTGCAAGACGTCTGGAACGCCTAATTCACGAATAAGGAGTGACCTTACATGCACCCTGCCGAAGTATTTGATTACGAAGATATTCAATTGATTCCCAACAAATGTATCATTGAAAGCCGTCACGATGCCGATACTAGCATCGAATTTGGCCCCCACCGGTTCAAGATTCCGGTGGTCCCTGCCAACATGGAAACGGTCATTAACGAGCCGCTAGCTATCTGGCTTGCCCAAAACGACTACTTCTACGTCATGCACCGTTTCCAACCCCAAGAGCGGCGGGGGTTCATCGAACGGATGCACGAAAAGTCATTGTTTGCCTCCATTAGCGTCGGCGTTAAGGCTGACGAACACGCCTTTATCGACGAATTAGCTGCCGCTGACCTAGTGCCAGAATACATCACAATCGATATTGCCCATGGCCACAGCGATGCGGTCATTCGCATGATCAAGCAGATCAAGGACAAACTTCCTGACAGTTTCGTCATTGCCGGGAACGTCGGCACCCCTGAAGCCGTCCGTGAGCTCGAAAACGCTGGTGTTGACGCGACCAAGGTCGGTATCGGTCCTGGTAAAGCCTGCATCACCAAGCTCAAGACTGGGTTCGGGACCGGTGGCTGGCAACTAGCCGCCCTCCGACTCTGTGCCAAGGCTGCCCGGAAGCCAATCATTGCCGACGGTGGGATTCGCTACAACGGTGACATTGCCAAGTCCGTTCGTTTCGGCGCCAGCATGGTCATGATTGGCTCAATGCTCGCCGGTCACCAACAATCACCTGGTAACCTGCTAACCATCGACGGCCGGACCTTCAAGCAATATTGGGGTTCCGCATCCGAAAAGCAAAAAGGGGCCTACCGAAACGTTGAGGGTAAGCAGATGTTGGTGCCATTCCGTGGCAACATCGCTGACACGCTCAACGCGATGCAAGAAGACCTCCAATCTTCAATCTCCTACGCCGGCGGTCGCAACTTGTTAGACATCCGGACCGTGGATTACGTCATCGTCAAGAGCTCCATCATGAACGGTGATAGCTACTAACCGCCGTCTCACTTAATCCAGTGCGCCATTGAAATACTCTGAAACACACCTAAAGTTACCCCTAAAAATCAGCTAGACGCTGATTTTGGTTCTAAAATATCTGTTGTTGGTAATCAAATGAATTTGATTACTGGCAACGGATATTTTTGTATAATCAAAGAATGTAAAAAAATGTACAAAAAAGGGATATAGTCGCAGACCTATATCCATCCAC
>NZ_BAAFRU010000018.1:0-49852 GCF_045862015.1 Levilactobacillus muriae | reverse complement strand
TCTTATAGTGTGGTGGCGATAGCCTAAAGGATACACCCGTTCCCATGCCGAACACGGAAGTTAAGCTTTAGCACGCCGATAGTAGTTGGGGGATCGCCCCCTGCGAGGATAGGACGTTGCCACGCGAAGGAAAGGACCCTGTGAGGGTCCTTTTTTATTGCCATTATTTTCAATATCACCGATAATGGTAGTATGCCGCTTTAGCTCAGTAGGTAGAGCGTTTCCATGGTAAGGAAGAGGTCGTTGGTTCAAATCCAATAAGCGGCTTACAGTTGAATCGAAGAAGGCCGGCGTTGATGCAATGTTTCAACGCTGGCTTTTTTGAGTTCCGTCAAAGCCACATCTATGAAAAACAGGTTTGTTCCCACGTCGCCCCTGCTGTATACTGACTGTGAAGCTGGTAATGATGAATATACCGCACAAGTTTTCAATACATAGTGAACGCCCTTTTGGAGAAATAATTATGACTAAGCTTATGCCGAAGATTACGTTAGCTTTACCTAAAATGAATAGAGTATGAACAATATTGAGAAGAAGGAAGTTTTATAGATGACGAAGAGAATATGGGTGGCAATCGCAGTAGGAATTGCGATTGGCAGCCTTGGATTAGTCACGGCGCAGGCCGCCACACAACGTATTGTTTCTCAAAAAGCTGTGCCGAAGTTTGGCAAAGTTACTGGTAACGTTGAGGGAAATACATATACTTTTAAAACAATAGATGGGCAACTCAAAATGATCGTCAATCATCAACTCGCCAGTTTTCCTAAAACGGCGTGGGTGGTCTCTAAATCAGCATTGGTTCAGAAAGCTAATGGGAAACAGTATCGATATTACTATATTAGTTCACTTAGCAAGTCGAATAAGCGCTATTCTGGCTGGGTTTGGCGTAGCTACCTCAAGACGCCTACGACGGTGAATCTACGGGCACCTTACATCAATCAGAATGCCGTAAAGGCTTGGATGGGATGTGAATCGGCAAGCTTGTTGGAAGGTTTACACAACAAGGGCGTCATGAAGACAACAGGACTAATTGCCTTCATGACGCATTTACCGAGGAGTAAAAATAATAATCCTAATAATGGGTTTGCCGGGAGTCCCTATAAGGTTACCCCCGGAGTCTTTCAGTCGATCTTCCCTAAGCCACTGGCTAAGTGGGGAAATCAATATGAACCGGTTAAAAATATGAGTGGTGCTAACCTGAGCAAATTACGTGCCCAGTTACGATTACATAATCCGGTCGTTGTTTACGTGACCTTGCATTTTGCTAAGGCACAGTATGGTCACTACTTCTGGGGAACGGGAATCAATAACAGCCATGTGATGCTACTCGATGGCTATAAGCCGGGGTATTATCACGTTGCAGATCCTAATCAGGGGAAATATTGGGTGGCTGCTAGCAAGCTTACGCGAAGCTATAACTATAAACACTTTGCCGTTGCGGTACAGTAGGAGGAATATAGGAATAAATAGTAATTAGGTAATGTGGTGGCGTTTCTCACACTAATGCTGTTTGGCGATGAGACACTCGTGCGAAAGTTGCCCTTACGTATACGAGTCAATAGGACCAATCTCTAGTAGTGGATACTTATTTGTAGAAGAATTAGCCAGATAAGACGCCCACTAAGATATTTACGAATGTTTATAATTGTTAGTCCCATGCCATAGTCTTTCGTTAGGTAGGCTAGGCGATAGTTGACAGCCTGGTGATATATTAAAAAAATTATTTTAAGAATCCCGGTATAATAGCGTTTCTGTGGAAAGGAATCATTGGTAGAAGCCAGTGGTTCCTTTTTTGATTGTGAATAACGGTTTTTGTTTCTTTCTGGCAGTGAACTTGATAGTATATTAATCATCGGCAAAGGGAATAGAACTCAAACGAATTTTGGAGGAGAAGAGATGACACAGAACGTAAGAACAAGCCTCTGGCTCACTGCCGCGGCGGCACTAGTAGGAACTGGAATGTTTGCGGACCAGCCAGCAACGGCGCGTGCTAATGTTTTACGAACAGAACAATCACCGGCTAAAGCGGTGAACAACTCGACTAAAAAAGTTGAAGCACAACAGACAGTGAACACTGAGACCACTGCGAATACTTCTGCTGCCACAGTTAGTGAAACCTCTAACAGCTCAAACGAAGATACTTCGACTGCGAATGTTAGTGAAAGTAATAACAGCTCAAGCGTCGATGCTCAGACGGATGGTAGTACGGCTGCTGGTAATCATGCAAATGGTGATAGCAGCAGCTACGATAATGGCGCTAGCGCTGAACCGAACACGACGAACGATAGTACGAATGAAAATGAGGCAAGTATCACCGGAGATAATAGTGATACAGTGCCCATCACTGATAATGATGGCGACAATGATGGTCAGACTCAGGGTGATATCGCCAATACTGATGATTCGACAACGGACACCTCAGAAACGATCGAGGAAGTTGATGATGCAAGTGTAGACAGTAACGATTCAGATTCTGCGGACAACAGTTCGGATGCTGAAAGTTCAGAGAGTAACAGTGATAGTGTGGAAAACAGTGACTCAACTGAAAATACTGAAGAGTCAAATTCAGGTGATTCTGATCAAAGTACAACTGAAACAGAACCGGAAGTTAACGCTGATAATACAGTTGATTCATCTGATGGTAATGAAGATGGGGCAGAATCAGCCGATGATAGTAGTGACACTGAAGATAATGTAAGTGACTCAGTTTCAGAGGATTTTGCTGGCAGTACCGAGGGTAACGATTCAGAAGGGAATACTGACAATCCGGGCGACTCAGACTCGGAGGGCGAAGATGATAATTCGGGAGATTCCGATGGAACTGCTGGTAACACAGATGATTCAGATTCGGAAGGCTCTACTGGAAATGTAGATGATTCGGATTCAGAAGGTTCCGACGGTAATGATTCGGACTCAGATAGCGATTCAGACAGTAGCGATTCAGATTCCGATAGTGATTCAGACTCGGACAGTAGCGATTCAGATTCTGACAGTGATTCAGATTCTGACAGTGACTCTGATTCCGACAGTGATTCAGATAGCGATAGTGACTCTGATTCTGACAGTGATTCAGATTCTGATAGTGACTCAGATTCTGACAGCGATTCAGACTCAGATAGTGATTCAGACTCTGACAGTGACTCAGATTCTGACAGCGATTCGGACTCAGACAGCGACTCTGACTCGGATAGCGATTCGGATTCTGACAGTGACTCGGATTCTGACAGTGACTCGGATTCTGACAGTGACTCGGATTCTGACAGTGATTCAGATTCCGACAGTGACTCGGACTCTGACAGTGATTCCGACTCCGATAGCGATTCAGATTCGGACAGTGACTCTGATTCTGACAGCGACTCGGATTCCGATAGCGACTCGGATTCGGACAGTGACTCCGATTCAGATAGCGATTCAGACTCAGATAGTGACTCAGACTCTGACAGTGACTCGGACTCTGACAGTGATTCAGATTCTGACAGTGACTCAGACTCAGATTCCGACAGCGATTCAGATTCGGACAGTGACTCCGATTCTGACAGTGATTCAGATTCCGACAGTGATTCTGACTCGGATAGCGATTCGGATTCTGACAGTGACTCCGATTCCGACAGTGACTCAGACTCAGATAGCGACTCAGACTCAGATTCCGACAGCGATTCAGATTCCGACAGTGACTCGGACTCTGACAGTGACTCGGACTCTGACAGTGACTCGGACTCTGACAGCGATTCAGATTCCGACAGTGACTCGGACTCTGACAGCGATTCAGATTCCGACAGTGACTCGGACTCTGACAGTGACTCGGACTCTGACAGTGACTCGGACTCTGACAGCGATTCAGATTCCGACAGTGACTCGGACTCGGACAGTGATTCAGATTCCGACAGTGACTCAGACTCCGACAGTGACTCAGACTCTGACAGCGACTCAGACTCTGACAGTGATTCTGACTCCGACAGTGACTCGGACTCTGACAGCGACTCAGATTCCGACAGCGATTCAGATTCCGACAGTGACTCGGACTCTGACAGTGACTCGGACTCTGACAGCGATTCAGATTCCGACAGTGACTCGGATTCTGACAGTGATTCAGATTCCGACAGTGACTCGGACTCTGACAGTGACTCGGACTCTGACAGTGACTCGGACTCTGACAGCGATTCAGATTCTGACAGTGACTCGGACTCTGACAGCGATTCAGATTCTGACAGTGACTCGGACTCTGACAGTGATTCAGATTCCGACAGTGACTCAGACTCCGACAGTGACTCAGACTCTGACAGCGACTCAGACTCTGACAGTGATTCTGACTCCGACAGTGACTCGGACTCTGACAGCGACTCAGATTCCGATAGTGACTCAGATTCCGACAGCGACTCAGATTCCGATAGCGACTCAGATTCCGACAGTGACTCTGATTCAGATAGCGACTCCGATTCCGACAGTGACTCGGACTCAGACAGTGATTCAGATTCTGACAGTGATTCAGATTCCGACAGTGACTCGGACTCAGACAGTGATTCAGATTCCGACAGTGACTCTGATTCAGACAGTGATTCAGATTCCGACAGTGACTCAGACTCTGACAGCGACTCAGACTCTGATAGCGACTCCGATTCCGACAGTGACTCAGATTCTGACAGTGATTCCGATTCAGATAGCGACTCCGATTCCGACAGTGATTCAGACTCTGACAGCGACTCCGATTCCGATAGTGATTCAGACTCTGACAGTGACTCAGACTCAGATAGCGACTCCGATTCTGACTCCGATAGTGACTCAGACTCTGACAGCGACTCGGACTCTGACAGTGACTCCGATTCAGATAGTGATTCGGGCTCAGATAGTGACTCCGACTCAAACGGTGGTTCAGACAGCAATTCAGGATCAGAAGGCGGTTCCGACGCCGGTAATGGTAGCGATGCTGGTTCAGGCGATCTTATTGGTAATGAAAACGATGCTGGGAGCGATTCTGATGGAGGCTCTGATGAAGTAACCAGTGGTAATAGCCATCACAAGCCCTCAGACGAGTTTATGAATGACGTTTCCGCTGAAGATGCTATCGCTGCTGATCAAGATTTTAGTGTCAACGATGACTACTTTACGACTGGACTGGCCAATGACACTCCACGTATGGGCCCTGATGCTGATCAGAACGGAAATGTTGATGAAGATAATGATGCAACTGATCTTCCACAAGCAAATGAAAAACAATCAAAATTGGCCTGGATTGGTGCTTTAATGGCAACTTTTGTTCTTGGAACTTGGCGACTTTTCCGTAAGCGCAAGGACGAAGATTAAGAGAACCTTCTAAGAGGACAAAAGTGATTTGATTGAAGCGTTGTAAGATGACGCAAAGATAACCTGCAGTCTGGTCAAGAACGGATAGGTACCACACGGCTTGTATCTGTGACGGCCAGCTGAAATGACTAGGGCAACAATGTTCGAATAAGAAAAATGATCATAAAATGAACGGCTGTTGCGGTCAGTCCTCATTAGAAATAAAATGATCGATAGGGATGATGATTACGATAGTCATTGTCAAATTAAAAAGAATCATGGTATAAGCCATGGTTCTTTTTTTCGACATCGGCATCGCTATTGACACACTTTACAAAATGATTATTTAAAAATAATCGTAAATTTTCGAAAAGTTGGTCTAGTGATGGGATACATCACTAGGCGTTGATATGTGGGTATTTCAGTAATCTAAGACTCATAACTGGTGGAATTGCATTCTAATTTTGAATTCGTTTTAAGGTTCCTGTTTTCTTTTGTAGAGTAACTTGATAATATATTGATTACCGGTAAGAGAACAAAAGAAAATTGGGGAGGGAGATTAGAATAGAACATTAAAGCAGGTCTCTGGTTTATCGTAGCTATCGTACTGGGTCAGACAAATCTGATAGTGGCCAACGATTCCGACAATGGTCGTTTGGGTCACCCAATGATTTTAGCGGCTAGCGTGAATAATACAGCATTCGTCTATCACAGACCGACGACCGGCAATTAGAGTTATCCTAGGGCATTAATGACTGTTTTCACAGTAGAAACAGGGTGCTGGAGCGGCAAAAGGACCAATTATTGGACTAACAATCAGCGAATAGAAGCTATATGCGGATACTAAAATGGTTAAGTACCTGATATCATACGGCCCAATGTTTATCAGACTTATCATCTTGCACGAATTTATACCCAAAAGCAGCATTTAACGTCTTCCCTACCATTATTGATGGCGATCAACGAAAACGATTCCCTTTTCCGACAAGCCCTGATATGCTAGTAGTCGTTAGTATAACAGCTAACATAAGGGGTCAAAGGTAGGGGATAATGGTGAATGAATTTTCACCTAACTAAATAATTCCGGCAAGGGGAGGCGTAATCTTTGAGACGCACCAACGCTTTCAAAGAATATCACGTTTTGCCGGTATAAGTAAACGAAAATTTGGCTGTATGGGGATAGTCAGTGACGTTTGTGAGTAGGGAGTCATGGCCTGTTGGTGATGATTCCCTTTTCTGTTCACCTGGCCACCTAACCTTGTGACTTAACAAATATGTCGGGCATTTTAGAAAAGGACCTATCGCTGACATGTGATAGGTCCTTAGATCGTTTGCTTTTGAATGCGTTCTAAATGTGACCAAGCCCGATCCAGCTCGGCCGTGTAGGGATCGAAGCCAATTTGATGCAGATGCTCGTGGGCGATATGCCGATCGAAGAAGGCCACCCGCTGGAGCTCGGTTGCTTGTACGGTAAAGTCCCTCGCTGTACGTGTTGTTTGAAAGGCAAACCATGCGCTAACCCAGTGAGAGTGGGGGGTAATCAGATAATTATCAGCCGACTTGACTGGGACGGTCCAGCCAATTTCTTCAGTCATCTCTCGCTGCATTGCCGTTATAATTGTTTCGCCAGCCTGGACAGAGCCACCTACTGAGGAATCCCAGTAACTGGGGAAGTACAGCTTGTTGGGCGACCGTTGCTGTAAGAGAACTTGGCCCCTTTGGTTAAAGATAAAGGCATTCACGACCAAATGATATTCTCCGGGTGCCAACGTTTCTGCTCGCCGACGGGTGCCAATGCGTTGTAACTGTCGGTTATAAATCTGCCAATTTTCCAGTAAGCGATCTGCTGCCATATGGGTTCCTCCTTAGTCTATTCACATTAAGAATACCACCTTTCCAGTCAATAAATAACCGGGTAATTGGCCAAGCATGTGGGCATGTGTAGGCAGTTAGCTCAATATAGTGTAGCCGTTTGTTTACTGATCGACTGGTATGAGGACAGTTGATTGATTTGGTGATCGGTATCTCGTCATAATGAGATTACATCGCTAATTCTACGGTTAGGACTGGCGTTGGGCCCGAAACTGTGTGGCCTTTTTCCCCCAAACGCTCAGTAGGGTACTGATTCCCAGTCTAAAGCGAGATGCCGGCAGTTGGCGTAGTGCTTGTGCTAGTCCATCTGCATGGGTGCTATTGCCAAAATAACTTTCCCAAAGCCAAAGACTGAGTTGTTGTTCCAGCGTGCCATTATTCGTGAGGTGTTCGGTATAACCAGTTAATAATTGCTGCTTGAAGTTTTTAGCCGCAACGTAGTCTCTTTGGTTCAGCAATTGCTGGAGTGCGACTAGGTCAAAGGCTGCTCGTGAATCCATGACGCGAAATGGATCGGCCTCGGCGGAAACGTAGCGTGCACAGGCCAGGTGATACTTACGAATTGTCGCAGCGAGCGAAGTCTTCTTCATAACTGTCAGCACCAAAATGACCGAACCAAATTCAATTTCCTGAAGCGTCCAAGTCTTAGTGAGGGCAAGTTGCTGCCAAAGGTTGTCCATGGCAGATGTTGGAGCAATGTCTCGCCGATCAAAAGCCAGCATTAAAATATCTGCCATGACTGCGACCCGTCGCTCTGCGGGATTTTTACTGTGGCCGTAACGGGTAGCAAGGTGGCTGAGCAACGGAAAATTCTGTTGATCATAGGCCAGCATCACCTGGCTACGAGCTAATTGGTTGGCCGTTGGTTGATCGTCATTTTGCATGAAACGAAATTCATTAGCGCTGACACCCAACCTGTCTAGAATCATAAAGAGTTTTTCTGCGGTCACATCATGCCGCCCACTTTCTAGACGGATCGCAAACGAACGAGAAATAACGTTACCATAAACTTCCTTTTGCGTAAAGCCCTTGGCTTGGCGAATCTGCTTTAGTGTGGCACCGATGGTTTGCATGATAAGTCTCCCTTTCTGAACGTGGCAAATTTGCTACATATTATACGACCAATTGGCGGCAATTACGAATACAATTATTTTCAATGGGAAAGGGGGAACCGTCAATGGATGTTCAAATTAGCAATCGGCAGTCAATCATTCAGATTGTGAAGGCCGCAAGCAGCGATATTATTGGTACCTTGGGCAGTGACACCTTTAGCTTTGCTTTGGGATTAATGTTGCTCCATCGAACGCATTCGGCCGTTAGTTTTGGCCTTGGTTCCATTATTTACCCGATGATTGGATTATTGCTGGTTATGCCAATTGGAAATTTAGTCGATCGACGGCGGCATAAGCCCCTGATTCTGATCAGTAAATTTATCGTGATTAGTGCTCTGATTCTATACGCATTTGTCACGACACGAGTTAGAGATCCAATGCTGTTAGCTGTCTTGCTCATGGTAGTGACGGCGAGTTGCGACAAGGTGACGAATACCACCTTTACGGCGTCAGTCCACGAATTGGTTAATCCAGATCACGTGAAGACGTTGGCCACCATTGAGCAGGCAGCGACGGCTGGTATTCAATTGCTTGCGCCAGTACTTGCTGCCATGCTGTATGCCCTGATTGGATTTGAAGGGATTGTTCGGGTAGAGATTGTCGCTGAAGTCAGTACTTGGCTGATCGCGTCAAGCATGAGGTTTCATCCCTTAAAGGCAATAGCCAGTGAAGAGCCAGTTGTGCCGAAAGGACAGTGGAATCAATTCAAGGTGGGCCTACTTTACATTCGGAACCATTTTACCTTATTGTCAGTTGTCACAATGGGAATCTTTTTGAACTTTCTTTTGGCGTCGATTGATGTTGGTCTGCCATACGCTATTGTGCAGACGCGTCACTTGGGCAGTGACCGGTTGAGTTGGGTTTTGAGTGCCTTCTCTGGCGGTGTTTTACTCGGAAATTTGATTTTGTCGATTTTACCTAAATTCAAAAATGTTCTACTGGCTGTTCTGAAATTGTCGATGATTATCGGCAGCCTGATTGCCATCATTGGCCTATGCTTCATTGTGCCGCTCGCAACCCAGACGTTGATTGTCGGTCTGATTATCATCGCACTTGTCATCGGTATCGTACTAGCATTTGTGAATACACCCATGTCGGTCTACATGCAGATGACAGTGCCAACGCAGCTTCTGGGACGTGTGGGCTCAACCTTCTCCACCCTCATGCAACTGGCTTTGCCACTGGGTACCGTGGTCTATGGCATCTGCTTTCAACACCTACCTGCCAGCCCCGTTTACTTTGTCACTGGGATTGTCATAGTCGGGTATATCGGTCTGAACCTCATGGTTGTCCAAAAACATTACCGAACGAAGCAGTCAGCGTAGGGATGGCAATGGTCAAGGCGTCTTCATGGACGTGTTAGATTAAGCAGATTGCGTAGGGAAATTACCGTTCCGTGCTAGAATTGAGAATGAAGTTGTCTGTAATGTGTTTGGTGTGAAAGTTTGAGATGGCAGGGTCAGCTTAGAACAGACTTTTGAGGCTGACAAAGTGACTGATAAGTAGGCCGTTCATCCAGATGAAATGACCACTTTTTCCAAGAAGGGAAGGTTCAAGCAGATGCAAGAGTTCGATATCGTTGTGATTGGTGGTGGCCCCGGTGGATTAGCCGCGGCGTATGGGTTACACGCGCAGGGACTGAGCGTCGCTGTCGTAGAAAAGGACCTCTGGGGTGGGACATGTCCCAACCGGGGATGCGATCCTAAGAAAATTCTGATGGCGGCAGTAGAGGCTCAGGGACGTGCGGAAGCATTGCGAGGTCATGGGCTAACAGGTGTACCGCAGATCGATTGGCCGGCACTGATGGCCGCTAAACGGGCCTATACGACTAAAATCCCTGAAGGAACTCATGGCGGCTTGGAAGCAGCCGGGATTGCGACGTTCCATGGTGCAGCTAGTTTTACAACGGGTGGCACGTTGCTGGTGGGTACGAACCAGCTTAACGCTGCCAACTGGATCATTGCGACCGGTCAGGAACCACGGATTCCCGCTATTGATGGAGCTGAATGGTTGAACACCAGCAATGAATTCTTAGATTTGGATAATTTACCCGCCGATATTACCCTGATGGGGGCGGGATATGTAGGGGTTGAACTCGCATCAATCGCTAATGCCGCTGGTAGTCGGGTTCACCTGATCCATCACAGTGACCGCCCATTACGTGCCTTCGATGGCGACCTCGTCAACGATCTCTTGGGTCAGCTTAAGATGGAAGGAATTGATGTCCAACTAAAGACGACGATTACGACCGTTGCCCCCGCAGATGATCAGTTCAAGGTCACGACTTCTGCTGGGGATAGCTGGACGACGGGAATGGTCTTTGCTACCGCGGGTCGTAAGCCAGTCGTTGACGAGCTCCACCTAGATCGTGTCAACGTGGCGACGACGGCTCATGGCATCACGGTAAATGGTCGTTTACAGACGACCAACCCCCACATCTTTGCGTTGGGCGATGTGGTCGACCGACCGCAGCCAAAGCTAACGCCGGTTGCCGGTTTTGAAGGCCGTTACCTGACGCAAACACTAACGACGTGTGATTCGCCAGCGATTGTTTATCCCACGATTCCTTCGGTGGTCTATGGCAAGTCACAATTGGCGCAATTGGGTGTAACGACTGCTGAGGCCGCGCAGGCATCGGATAAGTACAAAGTCAATGACCTTGATCTGACGCACTGGTACAGCTACCAGCGGATTCAGGACCCGCACGCGAGAATCAAAGTGGTGGTGGATCGAGCGACGCAACACATTGTTGGGGCGGCGGTCTTGAGTAGCGAGGCCGAACAGGTCATCAACTACCTGGACTTTGTGATCGAGAATCACATGGGTAGCGCAGAGATCGGTCAGACGATTACGGCCTATCCAACGCTCGCTTCAGACTTAACTTACTTTAACTAAAGACCTAGAAATAGCAGGCTAGTCAATGAAACTTGTGCGAATCTGCCACGAAGATGGTTAACAGCATGGTTGCGGCTATTGTTTTGGAAGATTTATACGGCGTTGTCGCGGTGACCATGTGAGTCTCTGACAGCTGTAGCAATACGTCACTGCTAAGATAATCTGCAATTGTAATCATTTTGTTATAGTAATGGAAAATGATTTGATAGATGATTTAGATGTAGTCTTGACAGAGCTACAATGAATCACTCGTCAGATATGAGAGAGATATCAGCGAGAGCTTAAAAAAGGTGTCGGTTGCAATCCTTCCTGGATTAAGCAACTGGCACCTCTTATTTTGGCCTTAGCTACACTTTGAAAATTTTGGTAAATCTCATGCGTTGCGCTAAGTCGTCTGCGTATTCCGGTGCAGTCGTGATGAAAAAGAAGGCCCCAGTTGATTGATTAACCAAGGTTCCAATAAAACGTCGTAGATCAGTAGAAGTCACAAGCGGATTACTCTTTTTCAAGTTGGGGAAATCTGGTGCAATCACAGCGATCCTTTGCTCACGGGCATACTGAAAAGCGTTGGCGAGCATTAGCTGCCCCCCCCCCCCCCCGACTTTGTGAAAGCGTTGAGACTAGCTGAAACGTCCAACGTGATCACTTTTCGGAGAGATCCACCAGCGATTAATTTTGCCAAAGTTGTTGGCATAGTTCCTTTGCCAGTTATTAGAAAACGTCCTCGCGTATTGACTGAATCATGCGGGAATAGTCTGACTAAATTCGATCGAGTTTCTAAGGGAACTGGGATAGTTGCGAGGCTACCGTGGACGGTTTCCAATTTCACCATTTTGGGATCGAGCGCAGCGTGAGCGCTGAGATTCCTGGCCGGTGCTGAGGTTGGCCTGACTGCACCTTGATAGTCGATTAGCTTAAGTAACTTCACGGCACTTAATTGACTGTTGATTGTGGTCTCTGCGTTTAGTCCGCGTAAGAATTCAAGTACGATCGAATCAAATGCCGCATCGTTCTTAGCGTAGTGATCAGCGATGAGATCCACTATCAGTTAATTAATAGTTTCTCTTTTCAAAATGGCACACATCCTAATTGAAGTTAAATTACTTTGAGACCAAGCCTAAATGGCCCTTAGCATAAGTGAGTCAACATCTTAAGTATAGTCGAAATAGGGCAAGCAACCAAATCATTTTAGATAGGGATGCAAAAAATGGAGGTGGATAAAGGTCGTGACTGAGTGACTTCAGTTGTCTGAAGCTCTTCGTTTAACGTATCGAAAAAAATTGTAAATGTTCTGTAATAGTATTTCACAATTTTTGAGGGGATACTGAGAGAGTTGCTAGTGTTAAGACAATTTTAAGCAGTTTATGCCATAGCGTAAGCATAACAGACAAGGGCGTTGCTATTGTAGAACGCTACCGGGGATTTATCACGATTGGGCATTGGAGTGGGATGCCGAAAGCATGAACGAATGATTGACTGAATAATTGTGACACTGGAGGTAAGGCATGGACGGGGAGGTCGATGCCTTACCTTTTTTGATAACTACTTGCAAAGAAAATTATGGAAAGACATTAAAAGATGCGACGAGAGACTGTGATTTGACTATTGATGGAATCCAGTCAGTGCCGGGGATGTTGCTTTAGCTTTGATTACAAGAAATTAAATATAGATTTTATCATGAAGGACGCTAGCAATCGACCCGAATTTGCGCGACAATGATAATGTAATCGGTGTCAATTTATTTCGGGGATGAATCGTCAGTAATTACATCTATCGGATGTGAATTTGTAAGTAAAGGGAGATTTTGCAATGAAAATGCGTACGAAATTAGGCCTCGTCATGTTTGCCTTCATGGTTGGTGTGGTCGGACTGGGAACACAAGCTAGTGCCAAGTCGGCAACCGTTAAGATCGGTAATGATCAGGTCTCGCGAGACTATCTCTACACGAGCACGTTCTACCGGTCAACGAAGGCCGTGACAGTTAAGGTGACGGCTAATCATACTGACGGGACCTTCGCGACGAAGACCGTCAAGATTCCCAAGAATACGGTCGTTTCTGGCCAAAAGGTTAACGTGACTAGTCGAAAACAGGTTCTGTGGATCAATCATGATGACGAGTTGAGCTATCATGTCTTGAAGTCGGCATTCACCCAGCACCCGAGCTATGTGCCCAGCGTACGGGACCTCGTGGTTAGCGTGAAAGCCTTTAAAAAGGTTAGCCGGCCAGCGTATTTGCCAACCTGGAGCCATGGTGATCTGTACCTTGGTGGCAAGGCGGCCATTAGTAAACTTACTGCTAAACAGAAGGTCCAAGTCACCTCAGACGGTTACCTGGAAATTCATAAGTACGTGGCAACTACTGGGGCAACGACACCTAAGCCGCTGCAGTCGGCCAAGATTAACCGGACGCAAGTGAAGGGAGCAACACGTTACTTGTACTTCAGCAAAAAGATTAAGGGGCTAACCTTGAAGCACGTGGCGACACGCGGCCAGGCCCAGTACCGGCTGACTATGAAGAATTTACACCAACCCCAACATCGGGCTGGCTTCTCGGATGACGATATGCCAGGGGTTTACTACAGTCTTTACAAACTAGGCAGTCAGACCTATTTCACGCCGATTTCTGATGACACAAGTTACTAAGCGCTAAGGCAAGTTCAGAGGAGAACCGGCTGGAAAAGCAGATATGGACCACGTTACTGAGAATTACTGCGGTTGCGTAGTTGAAGTAGCTTGCGAGTCAAATGGTGCTGATTAAACCGAATTGGTCTGTGCCAAGTAAAAGAACTGATTGCAAGAAAAAGCGAGTCTGGGATAAAATTCCAAACTCGCTTTTGGCGTATAACCGTCTTGTGTCGCACGCCTTTAGTCAGCAACGTATTTTAGAATATCCCCCGGCTGGCAGTCGAGAACTTTGCAGATCTTGGCCAGCGTGCTGAAGCGGATGGCCTTGGCCTTACCCGTTTTCAGAATCGAGAGGTTGGCAGGGGTGATGTCGATGGCCGCTGCTAGTTCTCTGCTGGTAATGTTGCGTTCAGCCATTACCACATTTAAGGTTAATTTGACCATGATAGACCTCCTAGATAGTTAAATCGTTTTCGGTTTTAAGGGTCAGGGTGTACCGGTACGCGACATAGATGACGCCAAAGAAGATGGACACCCAGAAATCGGAAATGGCTGTTGACCAAGTTGCGCCCATTAAGCCGCCGTTATTCACGACGTAAAACCAATTTCGAGTTAGTTGATTGCCACTCGCAAGGAATACGTCGCTAACAATCATGGCGATTCGGGCAATGAAAAGTTGTCTCAGGGCACTCACAGTTGTGATGGCAAAGTAATCGGCTTCCCGAAGATTCGTCAGAATTACAATGAGGGCTCTAAGGTGCTTAATGAGTGCCCAACCAAGAATGGCGGTTCCAATTAAAATTAGAATGGCGTAAGGCCAGTTTGGAAAGCTCTGCATCGCTGCGGCCGTGACAGTGTGCTTTCCTGGCAATAATAGAAATTCGTCACTATGCAGAATATGTTGTGGCAGTACGCCCTTAAAAGCAGGGTAAAAATTGCCTAATGGCAGAATAATCAAGACATATGCAAAAACAATACCAATTCTCCCCAGAACAATCACACAGTTAATCCCAAACTTTAACCATTTAGACATGGTTAACATCCCCTTATTGAATTATTCATTTTCAATAATAGCATATCGTTTATCGATAATCAATTGTTAAGCAACGATACTTTTTTCTTGATGATTGTGTTAAAAGGTTTAGAGATGTGACTTTTTCTTGGGAGGGGATTGTTAAGGGTGACAAGATAGTATCGCTTGAGCATGCCAGTGGGGGAAGTTTGGACGCAGACAGCTATATATGAGTGTTTTGGAACTTGCAACCTTTAATGTAGAAAACAAAATTGCTGAAAGCGCCGTCACAACAGTCTTTGTAGCGGATTTGATGTTTGTAGTACCTTTACGTTGCTAGTCACGCCCAAGTCCCGTATAGTTGGGGAAATACCTGTTGGCGAGTTGTGGATTATTCCCAAAAGACGACCTTTCCACGGTGCTACCTGGGAAGGTCGTTGACACCCAAACATCTACAGAATCACGGTTAAAATAAAAATATTTAGGCCACCTAGAGCGCAAAAATTGAGATGGCTTCCATCTCGCGGTAGAGCTGTGGGAGAAGATGAGGCCAGGCAATGTGAGTAATGCTGAAAGGACGAAAATGACTGCAACGGCCGTCCAGATGGTGAACAGAATATGAGTGGTAATTATTTTTTGGGTATACTGATGAAAATTTTGGAGGTGGTCATATGGTGGTTGCATTGGCACCGTTAACTGCGGCAGAAACACCAGCTTTTTGGCAGTTGGCCTTTAGTGATCCGCAGGCCGAATGGCTGAAATGGAATGGGCCCTATTTTCACGACAAGATGCCCAGTCGACAAAAATTCTTAACTGAGATTGCACCGCAGAAATTCATCGGGCATACTTCTCGGCAGATCATCAGAGTCGATGGTCGCATGGTTGGCATCGTTTCGTATGACTATGAGGATGGGTCGCTCCAACGCTGGCTTGATTTTGGCATTGTCGTGTACCGACCAGACGATTGGCATCGCGGTATCGGCAAGCAGGCACTGACCCTGTGGATTGATTGGCTATGGGCGCACATGGATTTACCCCACATTGGGCTCACGACTTGGTCAGGCAACGTGCGGATGTGTCGGTTGGCCGAAAGCCTGGGGTTACAACAAGAGGCCCGGGTGCGACAGGTCCGCTACTGGCAGGATCAGTATTGGGATTCGGTGAAGTATGGTTGCCTGCGTGACGAATGGCAACAACAGAACGGCAACTAGTCTAAGGCTGATGGTGACGGTGGTTTTCATTTATTAGGGTGGAAAGACCGGTGAGTATGCCCAATACAAGGGCAATCAGTAAGGTTTTCAAGCTTTCAACGGCTTTGACGAATGTTGTTCCGGAAATTTGAGCAGTCAACCACGCCCGTTTAAAAACGGACGCTTGCGAGAGCCACACCCCATGGCATGGTGACCACAATTTGCTTAGATACAGCGTTTGCCTACGAATAGGACTTATCCGCTAATTACCAAAGCCTTTTAGGTCCGTAGGTTGCCAGACGGACACAGTTCTTACAAGGTTGCTAAACCCTTAGCTAGTATATTTTTAGCTGCATTATGATCCCGTACGTGAAAAGCTCCACAACTGGGACATCTCCATTTTCGATCGGCTAACGTCAACTTGTTTTTACCCGTCATGATGTGTCCACAATGGCTACAAGTTTGCGTCGTATTCCGGGGATTGATTGTCACAAACGCTCGGCCGTACAAGTCAGCCTTATAGGTCAACATACCCAACAACGTTCGCCAACCCACGTCCCCAATACTCATTGCTAAGGCGTGATTACGTAACATATTTTTACTCCGCAGTTCTTCAGCTACGACTAAATCGTGGTTTTTGATCAAGGCCGTAGAGACGTGGTGCAGAAAGTTTTGACGTTGGTTGGCAACTTTAAGCTGTAATTTAGCCACTAGTAGACGTTGCTTTTGGTAGTTTCGTGAGGTGGATAATCGTCGATGCATCTTTTTAGCCCGTCTAGCCCGCCTGGACAGTACTCGTTGTTCCTTGGCCAGTTTACCCTTAATCATTCGGTAGTAACGCGGATTGTCAATCACCCGTCCATTGGAATCTGTCAAAAAATTGTCAAGGTTTAGATCAATCCCAACCTCAGATTTAGTAGCTGGCTGTTTGGCAACAAAGGCATGTTCAGACCCAATTTGTAAGGACACGAAGTAATGGCCCGTCGCATCCATTGAGACCGTCGTCGTTCCAATTCTAATATCAGCGGCTCGTTCTAAAATCTTCAATGGAAGTCCCTTGAACCTGAGCTGTCCTAACTTGGGCAACCATAGATGGCATGCATCAGTGAATCTGACGCTCCCATTGTTCATGGTTGGTATCGTCACTTTAGCGCTGTAAAGACATGACGTTTGATACCTCTGAGTATAACCCCGTAATGATAGGGTAATTGCGACATCGTTTTCGCCATAGCCTGCCACCTCTTTTCGCTTGAATACAGCATATCATATGAGCATACTATAGCCATAGCAAAACAACTTATAATAATATTTATAGAGGTGACATATGAGTAAAAATATTGCAGGTCCTATTCACGAACGAGGCTATGTTTATAACTTTCATTTCCACCTGGTCTGGGTCACTAAGTACCGACATGAGGCGTTTACAACGCCAAAGTTGGTCTCTGAAATGAAGGGAATTTTAACAAAAATAGCCCAATTGAACGAAGTCACCATCGAGCAGATGGAAGTCATGCCTGACCATGTTCACTTGTTGCTAAGTTTTAAGCCCAAGTATGCACCAACCAACGTTGTCAAAGCCTTCAAAGGAGGTTCAGCACGCTTATTCTTTGAATTACATCCCGAGATAAAAAGCCAAAAGTTTTGGGGTGGACATCTCTGGTCTCCTAGCTATTTCATGAGTACCTTGGGTGACATGAGCAAGGAGACCGTTGACAACTACATTACCAATCAACGAAAGGCATGATGGCATTCATCCCTTGTTTGAAAACGAGGGAATTCTGCCTAACCAATATTAAAAACAAGGGACAAAACCAAAGTGTGGTTTCGTCCCTTGTTGTGATGCTATAGGGTTATTTTTGGTAAACCTGAGCAAACTCTTTAGCGAAGTCCGTTAATTTTGTGGGTCCCAGCACAGGCTGGTGGGCGCGGTAATCAGCGTAGAAATCGTTATCGCGTTCGTAGGCCGTCATCTTGACAAATTGTTGGGTGAAGCTAGTGGGGGCACCACTAGCGCGTAAATTTTGTGCCATGGTGTCGTCACTGATCTGTACCAGCTTGATTTCAAATCCCAGGGCATGCCCCAAGAGTGCGGCGACTTCAGTGTAACTTTTTTCGTCACTGGCCACGTATTGACTGGTGACACCCGCAAGTGGTGACGTCAGTGCTGCGACAGTGACGGGGACAATGTCGACAGGCGCAACCCATGAATTGGGTTTTGTAAGGCTACTATTGGTGTAGATGGTGTGGTCTTGTTTAATGGTGGTTAGATTGCTGAAGAGGTTGTAGAACATGCCGGTTGGCCGCAAGAAGGTTAAGTTGACGTTGGGAAGCGCGTGCGTTAAGACCCCTTCAATGATGTTGTAGATGTGGAGGGCACCAACTTCCGGGCCCAGATTAGCACCGACACTGCTGAGATTGACGACTTGTTTAACAGCAGCAGCTTTTACAGCATTAGCATAGGTCTCGGCTTGCTTGCGACCGGCTTCAAAAACATCTGCTTCATTGGTCGCGGCGGTAATCATGAGGTAGACGGCATCGGCACCGGTGAAGGCTTGGGTCAAGAAGGATTCGTCAGCGATACTACCAATGGCGGGAGTGGCACCTAATGCGACAATATCAGCCGTCCGTTTATCGCTGTGACTGATGATCGTAACGTCATGACCAGCGGCAATTAGGGCTTGTGCAAGGGGCTTGCTGATGTGGCCGAGTGAACCCGTTAGTGTGATTTTCATAAGTGAGGATCTTCTTTCATAAAATATAAGTCTATCTTTTAACTCGCTGTTATTATAAGAGATAGACTTATCCTTTGTCAACTGTTAAACTAAATAAAATTGGTCAAAAGGAATGAGAAGTCGTGAAATTAAAAGATGAAGAAAAGCATGATCGTCTGTTGGTTGCTGCTGTGACGGTGTTGGCGAAGGGGGGGATGGCTAATTTTTCCACGACGAAAGTTGCCAGACTGGCCGGAATTCCCCAGTCGAACCTCTATATTTATTTTCAAAATAAGCAGGCACTGCTGGAAGCCGTTTACCGCATGACCGTCCATCAACAGAGTGTGGCTGTTGTGGCAGCGTTAAAGGGACAAGAGCCGTTGACAACGCAGATTGTGGCCAGTGTGCGGGCGTTGTATCAGTTTGCCATAGCGCAGCCAGAGACTGTTACGGCCATTCAAATCCTGTTAGATGATATTAAATTGAAACATAAATGGGGATTGAAACGTGATGACTTGGCTAATCAGCGGATTCAACAGTTGCTGCAGGATGGCGTCGATCAGCATGTCTTGCGGGCAACCGACCAGAATTTTTTGCGGTACTTCCTTGCGCGCCCCGTTTTTCATTATGCGGATGGTGTGCGCGCGGGCCTTTATTCAGACACACCGGAAGCACTAGCTGACTTAACGGCGATGATTATGGGGGCGGTCCTTCAGCCAGATGTTTATCGGGCCTGGTATCTCGAAAGGGGTTAATATAAGAAAAAAGATTAGTGCTAGAAAACCAAATGGCGTTTTCTAGCATTAATCTTAATTTTTATTGGATTATTTACTGAGTCCCTTAACAATCGAGGGGTTGTAGACGAGCTTCTGAACGTGGGTGGCAATCTTAGCCATCCGTGGGAAGCCACTAAAACCGGTCTGCTCGTGGCCGTGGGTCATGATAACTAGGATATAGCGTTCGCCGTTGGGAAGAGTGACGATGGCGGCATCGTTATTAGTATCGGCTAAGAAACCGACCTTGTCGGCAACGACCGTGCCTTTTTGCGCTGCAGCAGCTCCGGCGGGAATCCCCGTACGGTAGACCTGTTGTTTCATCAACGACAGGAGCCTTTGTTGATCCTTAGCATGACTGAACGAACCGCTCTGTGTGGCGAGATCCCTCAGTACGAGGGTCAAGCTGTGGGCGGTCGTCGTCGCAGCCTCACCACTGACGAAGGTGGGGGAGTAGTAGTGCTGGCTTGCGAGGTAGTCGTTGAGCGCGACGGGACCGTACGTGTCGACGACGTCCTCGGAGAAGTCATTAGCACTGTTGACGATCATTCGGTGGAAGCCATCTTCCTCAGTAGGCGTCCAGGTATACAGCCCGGCTGCGTGCTGATGGAAGAGATAGGCCGCGATGTAAAGCTTATATGTGCTGGCCGAGACCTCTGGTGTATGGGCATTGGCCGAGGTTGCGAGGACCCCAGACTTGTAGAACTTGGTGGCCATCGTCGACTTAGCCGCGGCACTGCCAGCGACCGGACCTAAATTGTAGAAGCTTACGCTGGTGGTTCCATCGGCCGTGACGGACTTTAAATAATGATGAAGTTGATGCTTCACGTGGCGTTGCTTTTTGGCGATCTGGTGTGCCGTGGCAGGTTGGGGCGCTGGTGTTGTAGGTTGATTCCCTTGATTACGGTGTGCTTGAACCGTGATCAGGCTGGCAAGGACAATCAAGAAGATGCCGAGGCCGGCCAGAACTCTGCGGTTGCGGAGATAGGGCAGGAGCCTGCTAATATGTATTTTGTGGCCAGGTGGCCGGAATGCGTGTTTCATGGCGAGCATCTCACTTCGATTCGGAATTTTTAGGATCTGTCCGGGGTGTTGGTTAGGTTAAACGCTCTTTCCGAGCAAATCAATTGTAATTGAAAGCGTAATCAAAGTTTACCACTAATTGTTAGGTGAAAGTACCAAAATCGGTGGAATTAATTAATGCCAACGATAAACTAATGGGGTAATTCACTTCTTATGCTGACATCTGACGGCGGCTGTCGGAAATTGGTGGCAGTTTTCTCTTTTGTGGCCTGACAAAGTAGCGTATGATAGAACCTAATTAATTTTTAAAGAAGGAGGAATGAGGATGGCTTTTCTCGGAACACTGTGTTTGATTCTGGTATTGACGACGTTGGCGGGAAATTTCGCCAACCGGTTAGGGGTCCCCGCCGTGATTGGCGAACTCGTCATTGGAATATTAATCGGGCCTGCCATGCTTGACTGGATTCAACTCAATAGTTTGGTCAACCTGTTTGCCGACATTGGGGTGGTTATTCTGATGTTTCTGGGCGGACTGGAAAGCAATCTGGCGCTTCTGATGAAGTATCTGCGCCCGGCCATCGTGGTCGCGACGCTTGGCGTAATCTTTCCAATTGCGCTGATGGGTCTAGCCTCTTGGTGGTGGGGCTTTAGTGCGTTGGAAGCCCTCTTCATCGGGGTGATTTTCTCCGCGACATCGGTCTCGATTTCCGTAGCCGTGTTAAAGGAATTTCACGCGCTATCTACGCGTGAGGGCGCGACCATCCTAGGTGCAGCCGTGGCTGATGACATCATGGGTGTGGTGCTGTTATCCTTAATGATCAGCTTGCTGGCTAGTCAGGGCATCAAGACTGCTGGGAGCCAACCCAACTTGGCCGTTGTCTTGATCGAGCAAATTGCCTTCTTTGGTGGCACATACATATTGGTTAAATGGGTGGCACCATACCTGATGCACCTAAGTGAACGGCTCGTCATGGCCTCCAGCGTCACAATTATGTCAATGGTCATCTGTTTGGGAATGGCCTGGTTAGCCGATATTGTCGGGTTGAGTGGGGCCATTGGTGCCTTCTTCGCCGGCATTGCCGTGGCCCATACGCCGTACCGAGCCGTCTTAGCCGATCACGTGGAGCCGCTGGGAAACGCCATCTTTATTCCGGTCTTCTTTGTCAGTGTGGGGTTGAACATGACGCTCGACCACATGGCAGAGAATATGGGGATTATTGTGGGACTAACCGTGTTGGCTTGCCTGACTAAGCTGGTTGGCTGTGGCCTGGGTGCGCGGTTGTGCGGATTTTCCTGGACCAGCAGTAGCGTGATTGGAACCGGTATGATTGCCAGAGGTGAGATGGGGCTGATTACCGCGCAGATTGGTCACCAAGCTGGTCTGCTGGGAAATGCCAACTATTCCGCCATGATTCTGGTGATCGTGTTGGCCACGATTCTAGCGCCACTGCTGTTGAAGCAGACGTTAAAGCGTATGCCAAAGGCAACCGTAGCGTCGGCCGTCGATTGAGTAAATCGACTAGTTGGTGATTAGTCTGTCGCTTGAGTCATTGTAGGGTTAAAACGAATTGTCTTGCTTTACCGGTGGGTAATGCGTATCGTTAAAGAGAAGGAACACCGGTGGTTATTCGGAGGAGGAGTTTGCACCATGGTTAAACCTTATTTTTTACTTGGTCTTGCAGCCGTGTCGCTAGGGTTAGCGGCGACTGACCTGACCTCGGCACAAGCGGCAACGTGGCATGCGGGAACGCCTAAAGTCCTGCGCCACACCTGGTTTCATAACGGTAAAGGAGACAATAAGGCCTATATTACTTACAGTAAGACCAAGAGCACGGGGAATCTCTTTGGTCTGGACGAAGGTAGCAATCACTATTATCGGCTGCCAGGATATGGACTGAAGAAGCTGAAGTACCGGTCATTGGGCCACCACGTCTATCAGTTATCCGGTATTCAATACTCGCCCAAGGGCAGCAAAGTGCAGTTTGATGGCCAACGGATGACCTACAAGTTGAAGGTTCAGAAGAGCCAACTATACTTCTACAAGGGCTATCACAACTATGGTCGCCACACGACGTTTCCTACAATGAAGACGCCAGCAATCTTTTAAAATTACACACAGAAATCCCGTTGTTACAAATAACCTAAGCTATTTGCGACGACGGGATTTTTCTATGTTCGTTCGGTGTTAAATTTTTCAAGCTACGGCTGCGACAAATGGTAGGCATAACCAACCGTGGCGGCGGCCAAAATGATGACGCCAATCATCAGCGACATCATAAACCAGGCGGCCTGGAAGGTACCAATCAAGAGGCTAATCACGCCAATGACAAAGAGTAAGCGAGCGCCCAATAGATTCGTCTTGTCCCAGATTTCCGTGGAGTTGCGCGTCCAGGGGAGACGAATCCCGTAAATGCCATTTGGCCGGATGTAGGGCATGGGGATGCCCAGCAAGGAGAAAAAGATGCCGAGCCCAGCCTGCGAAGAAGACAGGTTAGCCGTATCCAACGCGTGGGGTAGGATGAGTAGAATCAGACCGTACACAGCTAATACGACGTTGAAATCCAACAGAATCTCAGTTAGCACATTGGCAGTTACGTATTTCTTCAATTTTACCGGCAGATAGAGCATTACTGCGTAAGCGGCGGTGAAGATCAGCAACGTGCGCAATGTCCGCAGCGGCTGGATGGGGCCCAATTTGACAGCAGTCACCTGAACGATCCAGCAGAAGAGCAGAATGAGAGCGTTACTGATTTTAAAGATGCCAAGTTTTGTTTGACAATACTTTGGTAATAGCATTGTGGTCACTCCAAGTCAGAATTTTCTTTGTGTGAGTTCCACGGTAGTCGGCTTGGCTGGTGGAAACAATCAAAGCGACTGGCCTCGTTAGGTGAAGTGATCAAACTAGGTGGTTGAATGAACAGGGAAGGTTTCTGGCAATAAAAAAGAAGCCGGAATTTTGTTCCAGCTTCAGGTGAAGGATTTAGAATGCAGGTAAAATTTCGAACAAAGCAAGCCAGCGCCAGAGACCACAGACGAAAGCGACGGTGTACAGAACGGTCAAAACTTGGCGATAACGCGGTAGGTGATTCCAGCCAACGTGGCGCCACTGGGTTGCGTAAATGATGGTGCCAATTAGACCAACGATTCCCCATGTCAGTAATGTGCCAAGCATATAAGTGCCGAGATAAGAGGCATCAAAGGTGGTGCCGAACAGCAAAATTAGCATGGGACCGCCGAGACAGAGGGCGGTAAGACTGAGTTCGAGTGTACGCGTTTCACGGTTGTGCTGCATAATGACTCATCCCCTTACTTGCCAGTGTACGCGATACGAGCAGAAAGAACTATGAGAAAAAGTACGATAACGATCATGAGTCGTCAACTTAACCCAAGGGTGCCAACCAAGTGAGCCAGCTTTGCGGCAACACGTCAGTTACTAGCCACCAGATCAGCACCCCTAAGATCAAGGCGGTGCTGTAGGCAATTGTCAGAATACGCTGATGAGACAACAGACCTGACCAGCCCAGACGATGCCAGTTGGTGAGTATGATGGGAACAGCGACCAGCGTGATGAGTCCCAGCAAGACTAGGCCGAAAAAGATAAACGTATCCGGATGGAAAACATCGTGCGTCGCGACCCCAATACTACCGGAGACTATCAAGAGCAATGGGAAAGCCAGGATGATAAATGAGAATAGGTAGGCAATGGTGATCCTGAATTTTGATGGTGTTGTCCTCATAATGGTTCATCCCCTTGTCCTGAGTATATGGGTTTCATGGCAAGATGCAAGGCTGGGTGCTAAAAAACGACCTTGACCGGCAGACGCTGGTCAAGGTCGTTCGAAAGTGTCAGGTTTAGTTCTGAAATTCATGTTCGATCGTTAAATCTGCCTGGGGCATCTTTCCTGAGGCAATCAACGGTGAAACGGCGCCGATGCTCAACAGTGTCAAGTGATGCATGGCCCGTGACGCAATCGTGTAGAGCGTCCCGGTCATCTGTTCGTCAGGATAATTCTCCGCCGAGACGTTGTAGGCAATGACACTGTCGAATTCCAATCCTTTGGCCAAGTAAATGGGCAGGACGACGACGCCCTTAGGTAAGGAGCGGTCTGTGTCAGTCAGTCGAGTCAGGTCGAATTGTGCGTGTAGTTCCTGATAAACGCGTTTGGCTTCGCGCGTACTCTTGGTGAGAATGGCGACGGTACCGCTGGTGGCAAGCTCTGTTGTGACTTCATTAGCCAAAGCCTTGAAGGCGGCATCTTCGTCGTAGCGAATGACCACCTTAGGCAGATCGCCGGGTCGGTTGAAGGCCTCGATTTGGTCGCCATCTGGCAACAGCGCCTTGGCAAAGGTGGTAATGGGGTAAGTCGAGCGGTAGGATCGTCGCAGTGTGATTAACCGTGAGCGTTTAACGTTCAATGCCGCATCCAACTTCTTCAGAATGGACTCGGGTGATTCCACGGCCTTGAACAGGGCCTGCTCGCTGTCGCCCAACAGGGTCAGCTTAGCCCGTGGAAAGGCATGTTGTAGGTAGATCAGCTGGGCCATTGAGTAATCCTGCATTTCATCAATAAACAGGTGTTGCATGCGATGGTTGGCGCCACCACCGATCAAAAGGTCACGTAGATAGAGCAATGGTGCCGCGTCAATCAAAGCTAAATGGTGAAATTCAATATCGTGTTGATAGGCAGCAATCACGGCCTGCCATGCAGTTGTGGATACAGCACTTGGTAACGGGCAGTGTTTCAAGAAGGCTGTGTACTGACTGTAGGCGTCCAAGAAGTAACCGTTATAAATGGCGTCGTCGACTGATCGCAGACGTTTCCGCACGATTTGGCGGGCAATGAAGTCAATCTCGTCATCGAGCTGTTCAAATTCACCGAGATGATTAGCGCCTAACCAATTGTGATAATCTTCATCGTTGAGCTGGTCGATCTCGTCACGCACCCAATCGGCTTTGGCTTCATCCGCAATACGGTGTTTCAGACGTTTTTCCAAGGCATTCTTGGTCCGTAGAAAGCGGTCGGCCGGTGCAGTGGCGTCCGGGAATGCTGTGTAGATGCTGCGGATTTCTTCCTTGCTGAAGAACACACGGCCATCGAATCGAATATCAGTAAACTTTAGCTCATCGGCCGGACAGGTGTGGCAGTAATCCCTAACCGCCGTCATCAATGCGGCGCTCTCACGGAAGTCACGCAGCTGATGGTTGACGGGGGCTTGTTGGTCGGCTTCATACCGCTCAAACTGCGTCTGGACCTTCAGCCCTTGGAAGCGTTGCGTGAGAAACTCGGCGAGAGTGACCTGACGCATGTTACGTTCCCCTAAGCTGGGGAGGACATCACTGATGTAGTGGCTGAACAGTCGGTTGGGCGAGAAGAGGACAATTTGATCAGCCTCTAGGTCGCGGCGACTGTGATACAGCAGAAAGGCAATCCGTTGCAGAATTGCGGAGGTCTTACCAGAACCGGCCACCCCTTGGACGACGAGCAGGTCGCTCTTCGTATCGCGGATAATATCGTTTTGTTCTCGCTGAATGGTGGCCACGATGTTTTGCATGGTGGCGTCGTTCTGCTCACCTAGCGCATGCTGGAGCATTTCATCGCCAACGGTTTCGTTGGTGTCGAACATGTTTTCAATTTGACCGTCTTTGATCAGAAATTGTCGTTTTTTCAAAAGGTCGGTCTGTTGGTCGCCGGCGGGTGTGTTATAAGCAACCTGACCGAGGACCCCATTATAGTAGATACTGGAGATAGGTGCTCGCCAGTCGTAGACCAGAAAGTTCTGATCGTCATCGACGAACGAAGCCGTGCCAATGTAGAGAGATTCCGGCGTCGTTTCGCCGGGATCCTGGATATCAATCCGGCCAAAGTAAGGCGACCGTTGGAGTTCTTTAAAGGTATCAAGTTGATCTTGAATAATATTTTGATTTTCAGTTAGCCGGGAGACCAATGCCCGTTGTTGCTGCAGTTCAGCACTGGTTTCGATTCGGTCATCGACTTCGAACCAGTTGACCGAAGTGTTTTCGCTGTAATTCTTCAAGACATTGCGCAATTCTTTATGCGCAGCGGTGTAGTCGGACGTGGTCTTATCGATCCGCTCACCGATCTGAGCAGCGACGTGGTTAACACGCTGTTGTTCCTGGGATTCTTCGCTGGTGGTCAAAATGACCGCCTCCTTTGGATAGGCTAAATTGCTTAACAAGTTTAGTCATTTTGGAGCCTCCTGTCAATCAAAGCGATTGGGGCTGTCGGTTACTAACGGTTGAAAGTCCAAGTGCACCTAGAATGATCCAGTTAACAGGGAGTCAATCCACAAAATTAGTCGAAAATTGCCACCTGCGTCTGTCAGAGATTCCGGCGTCTGTGGGGACCGCCTACTGTGAGGAACGCCTCCAGCCAAAGGACGTGCTTCCGGCTCGTCTGAAAGCCGCCAAGTTCAGGTGTCTCTCAGGTCGTCCCACGATGTAATGCCGGGGGAAACCGCCCGGTCTAACATTGTCGGCACGGCTAGGGACATTCCTGGCCGACAAGACGGTTTACTTTCTCAACGAAAACCTCTAAAATAAGAACATGAAAGTCGTGATATAAAGTAGGCCAAGTCCAGAGAGAAACCGCCCGTGCTGAAACGGTTTTAGCGTCGAATTGGGTCACGTCTGAATAGTCAATCGATAATCAATTATCGCGGGGTCCCGTTAACGACAAAAGTGGTGGTCATAACGATCACAATTTAGGTGGTACCGCGCAAGTTAGCGTCCTATTGGAGTCCTTCTCCAATGGGGCGCTTTTTCAGAAAGGAAGAGTATTAATGACTAAAAAGCACGTTATATTAACAGGTGACCGACCAACAGGTAAACTCCATATTGGACATTACGTCGGGTCACTGAAGAACCGGGTTGCCCTGCAAAACACGGGTGATTACGACACATTCATCATGATCGCCGACATGCAAGCGTTGACCGACAACGCTCGTGATCCCGAAAAGATTCGCCACAGCCTATTACAAGTGGCCTTGGACTACCTGGCAGTGGGAATCGATCCTGCCAAGTCTACGATCCTCGTTCAATCTCAGATTCCAGCGCTTAGCGAATTGACGATGGCTTACCTGAACTTGGTCAGCGTTGCCCGGTTGAATCGGAATCCAACGGTTAAGACGGAGATCAAGCAAAAAGCGTTTGGTGAAAGTGTCCCAGCTGGGTTCTTCATCTACCCAGTGAGCCAAGCCGCTGATATCACAGCGTTCAAGGCCGACACAGTTCCCGTTGGGGAAGACCAAGAACCGATGTTGGAACAGACACGTGAAATTGTTCGCAGCTTCAACAGTATTTACGAACAAGAAATTCTGGTTGAACCAGAAGGCTACTTCCCACCTAAGGGCCAAGGCCGGATTCCTGGCCTCGACGGCAACGCCAAGATGAGTAAGTCGTTGGACAATGCCATCTACTTGGCTGATAGTGCCGATGATATTCAGAAGAAAGTAATGTCGATGTACACTGACCCTGAGCACGTGCACATCGAAGACCCAGGCCACATCGAGGGCAATACGGTCTTTACGTATCTCGATATTTTTGCCGACGATACGGCGCAAGTTGCTGATTTGAAAGCACAATACCAGCACGGTGGGCTCGGTGATGTTAAAATTAAGCGGTATTTGAACGAAGTCCTTCAGGCCAAGCTTCAACCGATTCGCGAACGTCGTGAACAGTACGCTGCCAACGAGGATGCCGTTTACGATATCTTGAAACAGGGTAGTGAAAAAGCGAACCAGGTTGCCGCACAGACGTTACATGAAGTTCGACACGCTATTGGTATCGACTACTTCGGCTAGACCGAAACGGAGGAGAGTCTATGCAAAACTTAGCCATTGTTGATCTCGGATCGAATTCGGTCCGCATGGCCGTTAACGAACTCCATGATGACGGCACCTATCGCGAGGTCAATCGCGTCAAGGTGGACAGTCGTTTGTCGGAGGGCATGGGCCCCGAGAAGATTCTCCAACCGAAGGCGATGGATCGTACGATTAGTGCACTGAAGTCGTTTCGACCGTACTACGAGCAACTCCCGAACCTTGTTGTCCGGGGGATTGCCACAGCGGCTGTCCGTCAAGCGCGCAATCGAGATGAATTTCTCAAGCGCGTGGCGGTGGCGACCGACATTGACCTCGAAGTGCTGTCCGGCGACCAGGAAGCCTATTACGACTACCTCGGCGCCGTGAATCGTTTGAAGGCGAAGGACTGTCTGCTTTTAGATACTGGTGGAGCCAGTTGTGAATTGGTCCACATCAAGAAGGGACGCGATGCCAACTTGATCAGCGTGCCGTTTGGTGCGGTCAATCTGTCCGAACAATTTCGGTTAGATGACCGGGTTCGAGCGGTGGACCTATTCTCCGCGCAAGTCTTCTTACGCGAACGACTCCGCGATATTTGGTGGTTGAACGATGCCAAGCATTTACCATTGGTCTTGTTGGGCGGAGCTAACCGGACACTGGCCCGGATGAACCGTCAACAGCAAAAGATTTTGCACGTGGAGAACATCCACGGTTATCGTTTAACTACGGAACAAGTTATGAAGACCTTCGAGCGCCTCCTGCGGGTGCCGTTGGGCGAGCGTAAACGTATCTCCGGCCTAGAACTAGACCGCGCCGATATTATTATCGGTGGGATGTTGCCATTGGTAACACTTTTACAGATGTTGGACTCCGATCGGGTTGTTTTCTCCGAAAGTGGGGTCCGCGAGGGCATTATTTCCGAATATCTCAGTCAACGCTAGGAGGAATGTCTTATGGCACAAATACCATTCTACCGGCTACCCTATGGGGCCCGGCGCGACTTATTGGCTCAGCAGAGTCATTTAACGGTTCAACAATTGGCGAGAATTGCCGCCAGACAGCGGTCGGCCGATGCTGATTTGATTGAAAATTATCTCACAACTTACGGCCTCCCTGAAGGGGTCGCCGTGAATCTGCGGGTGAACGGCCAGGCCATTGCGGTGCCAATGGTGACGGAGGAACCCTCCGTGATCGCGGCTGCTAGCAATGGCGGGCGGCTGTTGACTAGTGAACGAGGAATCACCACGACAGTTGAACGACGTGAAGTCATGGGACAGATCGTCCTGAGTCACGTCGCCGATTGTACTGGGGTCAAAGCCTGGTTAATTGCCCATCAAGATGATCTCTTGCGGGTGGCCAATGACGTCCATCCCTCACTGATTGGTCATGGCGGTGGCGCCCGGTCGATACGGATTCGGTGTGTTCCGCCGTATTGGATGTCACTGGATTTATTTATTGATGTCGGTGAAGCGATGGGGGCCAATCTGGTCAACACCATCTGTGAGGCCGTTGCGAGTTATTTAAAGAAACATTTAACCGTCAACGTCTTGATGAGTATCTTAAGCAACTATGCTACGCACAGCCTAGCGACCGCCGAAGTAGCGGTGCCAGTTGATCAATTGGCAACAAACACCATTGATGGTGCGACCGTTGCCCAACGGATCTGTGATGCCAGTGACTTTGCTGAGCATGATCCTTACCGGGCAGTCACCCACAATAAGGGGATTATGAACGGCATCGATGCCGTTGTCTTGGCCATGGGCAATGACTGGCGGGCCGTGGAAAGTGGTGCGCATGCCTATGCGAGTCGTCATGGCAGTTATCAGAGTCTCAGTCGTTGGTGGCTGGACGATGATGAGACGTTGCACGGCGAGTTAACCTTACCGTTAGCGTTGGGTTACGTTGGTGGTGCCACGCGGGTCTTTCCGTTAGTGGTCATCAATCAGCAGATTGCCCAGATCACTTCGGCTCGTGAGTTAATGGGTGTGACGGCCGCCGTGGGATTGGCTCAGAACTTGGCAGCTCTCCGTGCGCTCGTGACAGATGGTATTCAACATGGCCACATGCAATTACAATTAAAATCACTCGCGCTGTCGGTCGGTGCGACGCCGGGAGAAGTTCCAGCGGTAGTGGGCCGACTCCGCGGTCATACGCAACCGACGACGGCACAGGCCAAAGCAGCTTTGCTTGCCGTGCGCCATGCAAATTTAGAGAAATAGGTGACAACTTAAATGATGAAAGCAAAAGATGTGCAACTTAACGAGGCGGTCCAGGGATTATTGAATCAGGTCAACGCCATTTATCCTGGTAAAGTCGAAGTCCAATTCATTGGTGAACTTCAAGTCGGTTACGTACGGCACGACCAAGCTCAACAGATGCAAATGGGTAAGGACATTGCCATCCAAGTAGCTGATTTGACGGCGCCTAACTACACGGCTTCGCACGAATTGCTACACTTGCTAATGGTTCTTTCTGGGTTCCCACAAGTCTTCTTCTCCCTGACGACGGGTCAGCCGAAATTGGATGAGCAGCTGATGATCATGGGAACTGAACTCTACGATATTGTGAGTCACTTTGTCGTGGTTAGTGAGCAGCAGAAGCACGGTTTAATCACGCCAGAGATCAAGGACCTCTACCTGGCTGGTGTGAAAGCCACCATTAAACCAGAGCCAACACCGGTTGATGACGAAATGACGTTGCGGACACTGACATTGTTGGATGCACTGGTCTTCTTTGGTTCAGATGATGAAAAGGTGATGGCAGATTTCGAAAAGGATTACCCCATTAGTTTAGCTGCAGCCAAGAAGTTGTATGCAGTGATTACAGCGAAACCAGTTGATTCACCATTTACCTTACGTCGGAACGTGGTTAAGTTGTTCAAGGCCTTCGATGCGCAATTGGAAGCTTGGCAGTTGCCAGCGCTCCATAACACCGAATTCACCACGTTGACCAGTGTCATGTCTAAGCGACAACTCAGTTTGAAAGTCAAACAAATCTTTGAACTGTATCACTCCGATATGCATGAGAAAAAGACGCAACGGCGAGCCTATGTGGGGTTCAATCGCGCCGATGAACAGAACGCTTTTGTGTTGCCAGAACCAGCTCCTAAGGATGACACGCCGGATTACTTCACGAAGCTTTACGACATGACAGTTGAAGAGCTCTTTAATAAACTCGAAATGCCATTTATTTTGCGGTAAACTGAGCGTATATATTCGTCTATAGCTGCTAGAAGTGGTCTCCCAGCGGACACCCTAGCAGTCGTCGTCGGCGGAGGTAGCAACGACAAGGTTAGAGCACCAAGACAAGGAAAGGATGATGGGGATGGAAGCGCGCTTACAAGCGACCTTTGATCAAGCTCAGCACATTGTATTCTTAACTGGGGCGGGTGTATCAACGCCGTCTGGGATTCCGGATTACCGATCCAAGAACGGTCTGTATACGGGACACCGAAACGCGGAATACTACTTGAGTCACAGCTGTTTGGTACAGGAGCCAGAGGTCTTTTACGACTATGTGAAGCAGAATCTGTACTATCCAGATGCTAAACCCAACGTCATTCATGAGAAACAAGCGGCCCTGACTCGGCAGAACCGGGCCACGGTCATTACCCAAAATATCGATAATCTTTACAACGTCGCGGATACCCAACACTTGGTTGAATTTCACGGGAATCTCTATAACGTGTACTGTCAGGTCTGTGGCACCAAGGCCGACTGGCATGACTATCTGAAGTCGCCATACCACGACGCCGATGGTGGCTGGCTGCGACCCGACGTTGTTCTGTATGATGAAGGCTTGAACACCACCAACGTGCAGCGGGCGGTGGCGGCGATGAATCAAGCTGATTTAGTCGTCATCGTGGGAACCTCCATGCGGGTCTATCCGTTTGCAGGACTCCTCGATTACCGTAATCAGCAGGCACAGGTCGTGGTTGTGAATCAAGAAAAATTAAACCTGGGCTTTACCTATGATATGGTTCAAGCCGACGCAACTGAGTTCTTCGACGCGTTGCGCGTCTGAGGGTGAAACGATGAGTCATCAAGAAGTCATTGCACAACTAAGAAAGCTAGTGTGGCGGTTACGGTGGTTGAACGTGCTCCAACTTCTCCCCGATACGCTACTGGTCTACAGTATCATTCAGTTGGCATTTAGTGGCCAACTGGTGACTCTCTTTAATGCGACCTTTAATCGACGTGAGGCCATCTTGGTGACGGTCATGTTTGCTCTAATTGATATCTGTGTGACTGCGATTCGATATAACGATCGGGTTTCCGGTAAACGCTTGATCAGTCAGCTGACGGGGCGGTTGACCACGCCAGAAGTAGATTTGATCAAACGGTTTGAACGTTTAAAGTAAGAGGTGACAGGATGATTACGATCGGGCTAACGACTTGGAAGGAACATCCCGCCTTAATTGGCGGGGAAGATCGACCGGTAACGTTGAGCGAGTATGCCGGGCACTTTCCGGTCGTCGAATTGGATACCCCTTTTTATGGGATTCCCCGGCAGAGTACGGTGGCAAATTGGCAGGCGGCAGTGCCCGATGGCTTTGCGTATATCTTGAAGGCCAATCAGGTGATGACCCGTCACGACCAACGTAGTGAGCCAGCCACCGATGAAGAGCGGGCGACGGCGTTTCTCCAGTTTCGTGAAGCAATTCAGCCACTGACCGACCACAAGCAATTACGGACAGTACTCTTCCAGTTTCCACCGTACTTCAATCGGACGACGGCGAATATCCAATATTTACGGGATGTGCGCGTTCAGATGGGGCAATTACCGGTAGCGGTGGAATTCCGCAGTCCTAGTTGGTTTGAAGAATCTGGGATGACGGCCGACGTCATGGCGTATCTACACTCATTAAAGATGACTAACGTCACGACAGATGAACCGCACAATCTGAACAACGGGATTCCACTGGTTAAAACGGTAACCACACCTGATCTAGCCGTCGTACGGCTGCACGGACGTAATGAGCAGGGCTGGTTCAACCAAGGGGCTAGCTGGCGTAAGACACGGACGTTGTATAAGTACAGTGAAGAGGAGCTACAGACGCTGGCGAATTTGGTTCGTCAATTGGCGACGCAGGCTAAGGATGTTTGTGTGATCTTCAACAATAACTCCGGCAAGGATGCGGCGCCGAACGCCATGCGCTTGCAGGCGATTCTGGGATTGCAATGGGACAACTTAGCCCCACAGCAGCTAGACCTGTTCTAGTTGAATGCGCGGTGCTACGTAATTGCGGCTGTTGTGGTTGTTGATGTGAGTAGCGTTCAAGCGACTAGATTAAAAATTTGTAGCGTTAAAATCCCCGGGAACCGCTATGGCTCAACCGGGGTTTATGCTATACTGGATTAGAATTTAACCTGAAATTTAACCTAAAAATAAGGGAACAATTTAGAGCGAGGGAAGGCTTTTATTTTATGGCAGACAAACCAAGTTTTTACATTACGACGCCGATCTACTACCCATCTGGACGGCTGCACATCGGGAACTCTTACACCACGATTGCGTGTGACACAGTGGCCCGTTACAAGCGGAGCAACGGTTACGACGTCTTCTTCTTAACTGGGACCGATGAACATGGTCTGAAGATTGAGGATAAGGCAAAGGCCCAAGGTCAATCACCACAGGAATACGTGGACGGCATGGCTGACGGTATCAAGCAACTTTGGAAGACGTTGGAGATTTCCAACGACAAGTTCATCCGGACGACCGACAAGGAACACGTGGCGGCCGTGCAGGAAGTCTTCGAACGCTTGTTGAAGCAGGGCGATATCTACCTAGGCGAATACGAGGGTTGGTACTCCGAGGATGACGAAGAATACTTCACTGAAACCCAATTGGCTGAAGTCTATCATGATGACAATGGTAAGGTGATTGGTGGGAAGGCGCCTTCTGGCCACGAAGTTTCCCTGGTCAAGGAACAGTCCTACTTCTTTAAGATGAGTAAGTATGCCGACTGGTTGCTGGACTTCTACCACAGCCATCCACACTTCATCCAACCGGAATCACGGATGACCGAGATGATTAACAACTTCATCAAGCCTGGTCTGGAAGACCTTGCCGTTTCCCGGACGACCTTTACTTGGGGTGTGCCCGTCAAGAGCAATCCGAAGCACGTAGTCTACGTGTGGATTGATGCGTTGCTCAACTATATCACGGCATTAGGTTATACCAGTGACGATGAAAGCCTGTTCAACAAGTTCTGGCCAGCCAACGTTCAGATGGTTGGGAAGGAAATTGTCCGGTTCCACTCGATTTACTGGCCAATCGTGTTGCATGCACTGGGAATCGAAGCCCCAGATGAATTATTTGCGCACGGCTGGTTACTGATGCGAGACGGCAAGATGTCCAAGTCTAAGGGAAACGTTATTTACCCCGAAACACTGGTTGACCGTTACGGCCTCGACGCGCTGCGGTATTATTTGATGCGGGCAATGCCTTATGGAAACGACGGAACCTTCACGCCTGAGGACTTTGTTGACCGGTTGAATTATGATTTGGCTAACGACCTGGGGAACCTCTTAAACCGGACCGTTGCCATGATCAACAAGTATGAAGACGGCAAGCTGCCTGAATTTAAGGTTGGCGTAACCGAATTTGACGCGGACCTCGAAGCCACATCTGAATCCGTCATTGCCAATTACCATGATTTGATGGACAAGATGCATTTCGCCGATGCCCTCTCTGAAATCTGGAAGTTAGTTTCCCGGACAAACAAGTACATTGACGAGACAGCGCCTTGGCAATTGGCCAAGGACGACAGCAAGGTAACTGAATTGGCTGCTGTCATGGCGCACTTAGCTGCCAGTCTGCGGGTAATCGCCACGCTGATCAGCCCTGTCATGACGCATGCGCCTAAGGAAATCTTTGCGCAACTTGGTTTAGACCCAGCAACCCTCGACATGGTTGACCTGAACATGGCTGATTTACCAGCTGGCAAACAGGTTGTTGCCAAGGGGACGCCAATCTTCCCACGGATCGACGTGAAGGAAGAGGTCGACTTCATTCAAGGTCAGATGACCAAGTCTGAGAAGACCAAGGGCCGGGCCGCTATGGCTGCCAAGGCTCAGGCACAGCAAGAGACTGCACAAGCCGATACTGAACCTGACACTGAATTGACCTTAAACAAGCCGGAGATCCGGTTTGATAAATTTGAAAAGATTGAACTGCGGGTCGCCGAGGTTAAAGCGGTTGACCACGTGGACGGTGCCGACAAACTCCTGAAGTTCCAATTAGATGCCGGCGACCAAGGTAATCGCCAGATTCTGTCGGGGATTGCCCAATGGTATCCAGAACCACAAGCACTCGTGGGTAAAAAGGTGGTCATCGTGGCCAACTTAAAGCCACGGAAGATGCGTGGACAGGTTAGCCAAGGGATGTTACTGTCTGCAGAGCACGACGGTAAGGTCCAATTAATCACCGTACCAAGTGAATTGGTCAACGGTTCATCAGTCGAATAGTGTTCGCATAAACGTGGGCGGCGGGTCGAAGAGACGCCAACCCGCGTTTTTATGTTAAAAGAGTGTGGTTATAAATTGTCGCCTGCGGCAGCCAAGGATTCTACCGCCGTGGGGACCGGTCCAAGCCAAAGTGCGGTCTTGGACCTCGACTTGAAACCTCGCATAAAATCGCGAGTTTCCAAGATCGTCCGATGGTGTAAGCACGGGAAGAAGCAATCGCCCGTTCTAACACCATCGTCACGGCTGGCACCATACCTGGCTGACTCCGGCTAAGCTAACTTTTTAACCACGAGACTCATTTGAAAATGCGCATGTGGCAAAACAAGTAAATGACGCGGCGGGGTTGAGCGCAACCAGCTACCCTCTGGAACACGTTGCGTCTAGGTGGTTGGAAGCAACCCCTAGGACACTGGCACCTGAGTTATCCACTTACGAACTTATCCACCGGTGTAAAAGTGATCAGTAAAATTGGACGACAGGTGACATGTGGACAACTTCTGGCACCTATAAACCGATGTGTGCATAAGTCAGTTGATAATTTAGCGAATTGTGGATGAAATTGTTCATAAGGTCTGCGATAATGGCGGTAAGCAGAAAAATTTGGGGGGGAATGCTAATTTTACTGTTGATAACCGTCGATTCTAAATGGTTATCCACCTGTGAATAACTATTCTGTGTGTCATTTTAGTTGAATTCACAGTCGTTAGGTTCTAAGTTAACTCTGTGTGAGTCGCAAGGCTGGTGAAAATGGACTCAGCCGTGGGAATTGACTTAGCGGCAGGATTATTCTTGCCGCTTAGTCAATTGGTGCCTTTGAAACTCGTTTCTCAGAGGTTCAAAGGCAAGTTCAGAGACCATTCTTTGGCTCTGGACGTCCGTCCCCCCAGCGTACCGGCCTATTTTCACCAGCCTGGAGACGCGGTTCAGATTAACTAAGTATCAAAGAAACGGGATTCACGAAAATAGGAGGATCATGATGAAAATCTTTGATTCACATACCCATTTAAATAGCGAAGAATTTATAAATGAAGTTCCACGCTACCTCAAGCAGGCGGCGGACCTAGGCGTTGTCAAGATGGTCAACATCGGCTCCAACACGCAGCTGAATGCCGATGCTATTAAGTTAGCGCACCAGTACCCACAGCTGTACGCGGCCGTGGGCTGGCACCCCGAAGATTCTAAGAATTACGATGTGGCTGCCGAGAAGGTTATGGAAACACAGTTAGCCGACGACCGGGTCGTTGCCCTTGGTGAAATTGGTCTGGACTACCATTGGGACAGTTCACCGCAAGATGTGCAGCGCAAGGTATTTGCTCGGCAAGTGGCGATCGCCAAAGAAGTCGGGAAGCCCGTTGCCATTCACAATCGAGATGCTTTTGAAGATACCTACCGAATTCTCAAGGAAGGTGGCATTAGCGAAATTGGTGGCGTCATGCACAGTTTTAACGGCGATCCCGAGTGGCTCAAGAAGTTCTTGGACCTGGGCATGCACATTTCTTATTCCGGTGTGGCCAGCTTCAAGAATGCCCACGAGGTTCACGACGCCGTGCGGGCTACGCCACTCGACGTGATGATGGTTGAGACCGATGCGCCTTACCTGTCGCCAGAACCGCATCGTGGGGAGCAGAATGAACCGGCCTTTACCCGTTATACGGTTGAGGCTATTGCCAAGGAGCGTGACACGACGCCGGAAGAAATTGCTGCCGCCACTTACCACAATGCAGAGGAGTTTTATCAAATTAATGAAGAAGATTAAAGAAGTCCTCGTGGTGGAGGGCAAAGACGATACCAAATCAATCAATCGCGCAGTTAATGCCGACACCATCGAGACGCGGGGTTCCGCAATCGATGAGGACACGTTGGCTCTTATTGAAAAGTTAGCCGACCAGCGCGGCGTGATTATTTTTACCGATCCTGACTTTTCTGGTGAAAAGATTCGTAAGATTGTGGCCGAGGCTGTACCGAATGCCAAACATGCCTTTTTGCCCAAGGCGGAAGGTCGTCCGGACAAGGCCGGCGGGTCACTCGGCGTGGAACATGCCAGTCCGGAAGCCATCCGGGCTGCACTCGACCACGTCTACACCGAAACAACGGCGGCGCCCACACTGATCACCCACGAAGACTTAATGGCTGCGGGTCTGATTGGTGGCGCCGGTGCTAAGGCCCGGCGCGAACAGCTCGGTGAATACCTCCAGATTGGTTACGTGAATGGTAAGCAATTGGAGAAGCGTTTACGGATGTTTAGCATCCAACCAGCAGACTTCGCCGCCGCTGTGCAACAGATTCGTCAAAAGGAGGATTTCCATGAATAATAGCGTACCCGAAATTGGTTCACCAGCCCGCACCAAGGCCATCCTATCTCGTTACCGGTTAGTGGCAAAGAAGAGCCTGGGGCAGAACTTTCTCTCGGACTTAAATATCCTTCGCAATATCGTTAACGCTGCGGATGTGTCTGACAACGATAACGTCATTGAAATCGGCCCTGGGATTGGGGCGTTGACGGAACAGATTGCCAAGCGGGCACGGAAGGTCGTGGCTTTTGAAATTGACGAAAACTTGTTGCCAGTTCTCGATGAAACGTTGATGGATTATGACAACGTCAAGGTCATCAACCAGGACATCTTGAAAGCTAATCTACCAGCCGTTATCAAGGATGAATTTGAACCGGGCCATCCGGTAAAAATCGTGGCTAATCTGCCTTACTACATCACGACCCCGATTTTAATGGGTGTCCTGCAGAGTGGGGTGAGCTTCGACGAGATTGTGGTGATGATGCAGCGTGAAGTGGCTGATCGTTTAGTTGCTGTTCCCGGCACCAAGGCCTACGGGTCACTCTCCGTGGTCATGCAATACCGCGCCCACGTGGAAGTTGCTTTTGAAGTGCCTCGGACGGCCTTCATCCCACAACCGAACGTTGACTCCGCCATCATTCGGTTGACGCCGCGCGAACCGTTACCAGTCAAACCGTACGACGACCAGGCTTTGTACAAGTTTGTTAAGGGTTGCTTCGCGCATCGTCGCAAGACATTGTGGAACAATCTCCAAGGGATTTTTGGAAAACAACCAGAAGTTCGTGAACGGATTGAAGCGGTCTTGAAAGACGTTGGCGTTTCGCAACAGTTACGGCCAGAACGGCTAACCTTGATAAATTTCATTGAATTAACCAATGCTTTTCACAATGAAGGGCTTGTGTAACCCTTTTCAATTGCGGATTCTTGCGGATTGCAGGCTAGTGTGGTATAATTTGCGTTTTTTGTGAAACCATGGTATCATGTTTCACAGAGGTGAAGTGCATGCCAACAAGTTTAGCGAACATTAAGAACAAACTGGACGAACGCATTGGCGAAAAGTTAATGGTGATCGCACAGGCCGGGCGTAAGAAGACGACAGAACGGCATGGAATTCTTCGGGAAACCTATCCAGCTGTATTCGTTGTGGATTTAGACCAGGACGAAAATTCGTTTGAACGGGTTTCATATAGCTATACCGATATTTTAACCAAAAACATCGAAGTCGACTTTGATGAATAGATAATTGGGCCAGTGAGGCCTTTTTATTTTGGCCAAAATTCAGAATTTGAGTTCACGAGTACCGGCTGATTGGGAATTAGCGCGCGGGTTGGAGAACCCTTTTTATTTTGGTGGCAACCATAGTATAATAGGCTTAATCAGATTCAGGAGAACGGTAGGCAGTGGCCTATCTGGAATTAAGGTGAGCTCATGCAACTGATTGAAAAGGCGCCTGCCAAGATAAACCTCGGGCTTGACACCCCGTACCATCATCAGGATGGCGCGGAGGAGTGGAACATGGTCATGACGTCCGTGGACTTGGCGGACTATGTCGAAATTCAAACGTTAACCAAACATAAGCGCATCCGAGTTGCCTCGGATAGTGGTTTTTTACCAAACGATCAGCGAAACTTGGCCTATCAGGCTGCCCATTTACTCCAAACGAAATTCAACGTGGGTGAGGGGGTCAACATTCGAATCAAAAAGAATATTCCCGTGGCTGCGGGACTGGGTGGTGGCTCGTCCGATGCCGCTGCGGTGCTGCGAGGCCTTAACCAACTGTGGAATCTGGGATTGAGCTGGCAAGAGCTGGCCGAACTCGGCTTGCAGATTGATTCGGACGTGCCATACTGTGTTTACGGTCGGACGGCACACGTGCGCGGTCGTGGGGAACGGATTACACCGTTGTCGAAGCTCCCAGCCGCGTGGGTGGTTTTGGCCAAGCCCAAGGTGAGTGTTTCTACGCCCAGTATTCTCCAGCAGATTCGCTATGATGACCTGGAACATCCGGACATCGATAGCTTGTTGAAGGCGGTGCGCAATCAAGACATCGAGGAGATGTGTGCGGTCATGGGTAACGTTTTGGAACCGCTGACGGCGCATCGATATCCGGAGATTACCCAGCTCAAGCAGCAACTGATGAAGTTCGGCGCCGATGCCGCTCAGATGAGTGGGACCGGACCGACCGTCTTTGGCCTGTGTAGCAAGCAATCACGAGCCCAACGCGTGTTCAATGGGATGAAGGGGTTCTGTCGTGAGGTGTATTTAGTGCGGCCGTTACCGTAAGCTGAGAGGGGAGACATTGATGCAATCAGCAGCAGAGATCTTTCAAGCCGTTCAGGACGATCCGCAGAATCAAGTCTTTACTGAACAGGGGATTCAGCCACTCTACCACGTTGAACCCGGGGCAGAGATTCTGCTGGTCAGTCAGGCGCCAAGTCGCCGAGCGCAAGCGTCGATGACTTTCTGGGATGATGCCAGTGGGAACCGTTTGCGCGATTGGATGGGCGTCACTAAGGATCAGTTTTACCATTCTGGAAAAGTGGCCGTGTTACCATTGGATTTTTACTATCCGGGTAAACATGCACATGGCGGGGACTTACCGCCACGCAAGGGTTTTGCGGACAAGTGGCACGCACCTCTACTGGAATTAATGCCCAACATCAAGTTAACCCTGTTGATTGGCCAGTACGCGCAAAAATACTACCTGCCTAAGTGTGAGCAGACATTAACGGCCACGGTGGCGCACTATCAGGATTATTTACCTGATTACTTTCCATTGGTGCATCCGTCGCCATTAAACTACGGATGGCTGCACCAGCATCCCTGGTTCTTAGACAGTGTCGTGCCTAAGTTACAAGCTCGGGTAAAACAAATCATGTAATAAAAATAAGCTTGAAATTATAAGACGCCAAGTCAACGGAAACGCTGATTTGACGCTTTTTTGCGTATAACAAAATTTGTAAGGTGTTTGGCTGGTGTTGCCCATCTAAAACGGGCATGATAGCGAAGTGAGGTGAAGGCATTGGAGAGAGAAAATATCCCTGTAGATCCACGAATGGTTGCCGAAGTTGGTGCAGCCTTGAAGGGGCAATTGACACAGCTGGAATTGATTAAGTTATTGTATAGTGACTGTAAAATGAATAAGTCTAAGTGAGCCGGTCAATTCTCGTGGCTTCACCAGGTGTTTTCAACGTAGGATGTCTAAAAAATTAAGATTAATTTTTAGCAAAGAGTGGAAAACGCTCTCATTTTTAGCTAGAGTAGAGGTAATAAACCTAAAATGGACGTTGTATCAATCTGGTTTAGCGTGTCCAAGGTCACAACTATTTTTAGAGACCGCTGAATCTGAGATAATGTCGACAATAACTAGAAATGAGGGAGTCAATATGAAAATTTGGCAAAAAATCCTGGGTGGTACCGCGGCAGCAGCTACCGTTGGCGCGGTCGGTGTTTTGGGTGGCGCCGCGGTGGTCTACCAGGTGGCCACGAAATCCTTTAGTCGGAATCGACTGAAAACAAAGAAACGGGCTATCATGGAGAATACGGCGGATGATAACGCTTGGTATCTCCGACACGATCCAGCCGAATGGACACAAACCAGCTTGGATGGACTGATTCTTCGGGCAAGCTTAGTGGAAGCTGAGAAACCAACGAAGCGGGTGGTAATTTTGGCTCACGGTCTGGGACACGCCCGTGAACAGATGATTCCTTACGCACGTGTCTTCCATAACTGGGGGTATGCCACTTTGATGCCCGATGCACGGGCTCACGGCGATAGTGAAGGCCATACGATTGGCTACGGTTGGCCAGATCGACTGGATTATACCGGCTGGATCAATCAAGTCATCGCGAAGTATGGCGACGATTGCGAAATTGTGCTGATGGGTATTTCAATGGGGGCTGCCACGGTGATGGCGACCGCGGGTGAAGACTTACCACATAACGTTAAGGCCGTGATTGCCGATTCTGGGTATGCCTCTGTTTTAGCGGAAGCGCGGTTCCGAATTCGCCATAAATATCACTTGCCAACGTACCCGATCGTGCCAATTGCCGATCAATATTCCCGATTGGCTGAGGGTTATCGGCTATCCGATGGCAATATCGCTGAGCAGCTCCGGCACACGCACTTACCCCTGTTGTTGATCCAAGGTGCCAATGATCAGACGGTTCCCGTGGAGAATTTGGATGTGCTCTATCGAGCGGCCGCGGGACCGAAGGAAAAGTATCGTGATCCTAGTGCTGGCCACATTGCCACACGGGAGACAGATCCAATCAAGTATGATCAAATGATGGCGGACTTTTTGAAAAAGTACATTGATTAAAGAAGACTTAAGCGTAGTTGACAAGTTTTCATTATCTGGTAAGATATTAAACGGTAATCATTACTGTTTACATATTTAGCGGAGAAATGGGATGAGTCGATTGCAGATTGGGAAACGAAAATTTTGGTGGCGAGGTCTACTGGCCTTGCTAGCCATCTTAATGGTGGGAGTCACCCTGAGTGCATGCTCGGCGGCGCCCACCACTAAGCATGCCGACAATCGGATCCATGTGGTGGCCACACTGGGCTTCTACGGTGAAGCGGCCAAGGCCATTCTGGGCGATCGCGGTCAGGTGACCACGGTCATCAACAGTCCCAGTATCGATGCCGAAAGTTATGAGCCAGACGTGAAGACGGCTAAGAAGGTCGCTAAGGCCGATGTCGTCATTGAGAATGGCCTGGGCTACGATAGTTGGATGGACCGGGTTGTAGCGGCTAACGATGACGCTCAGACAAAGAAGTTAACGATTGGCACCCTCATGGGTAAAAAAACTGGGGATAATCCGCACCTGTGGACGGACCCCACGACGATGGTCAAGGTGACCCGCCACTTGGTTGCCCAGTTCAGCAAACTTGAGCCGAAACATGCTGCCGAGTTCAAACGCCGGGGAGCCGCCTATGAGAAACAATTGCGGATTTTGCCACAACTCGCTGCGCAACTTGCGAAACACAGTAATCGGCAGAAGGTCGCCGTGAGTGAGCCCGTCTTTGATTTTGCGTTAAGCGCAATGGGCTATCGGATCAGTGATGGTCATTTTGCCCAGTCGATTGAAGAGGATAGCGATCCCACGCCAGCTGACATCACGAAGCTACAAAATCAAATCAAGCATCGCCAGATCGCATTTTTCGTGGAAAACACACAGAATACCAGTAAGAACGTTACGGCGATGGTCAATCTTGCCAAAAAATACGGTATTCCCATCGTCAAGGTGACCGAAACGATGCCGGCCAATCAAAGCTACCGGACCTGGATGCTGAAACAGTATCAGCAGGTTCAACGCATTCAAGCGAAGGAGGGACAATCCTAATGGAAAGTGCACCCATTTTAAAATTAGAACATCTCGGTGTGACCTTTCCAAATCACCCGGTATTTAACGACCTTAATCTGACGATTCGCCAGGGAGAAATCTGGAGCATTATTGGTAAAAATGGGGTCGGCAAAACGACGCTGATGCGGACAATCCTTCACCAATTGCACCCGACTCACGGGAAAATTTCATATTTGCCGAGTCAAGGCGACGTGACAATTGGTTACGTGCCGCAGTTTCGAAACATCGACGCCGACTATCCATTGACCATTAAGGATTTTGTTGGATTGAATCTGACCGGCTGGAAGCTGCCATGGCTCTCTGCTAAGGAACGGAACAAAATTCAAAAGATTCTGGACCAGACGGGTCTCAAGCAATTGGCTAAGCGGCCCATCGGTCAAGCCTCGGGTGGGGAAAAGCAGAAGGCTTATCTTGCCCAGGCCTTGGTGGAAGCGCCAAACTTGTTGATTCTGGACGAGTCGACGGCTAGTCTGGATCCCGTGACCAAGACGGAACTCTTGGACCTCGTGACGGAGTTGAATCAGCGTTTTAAATTGACGGTGCTTTTCGTGACCCACGATATTCCAATGGCGCAGAAGTATACGCAGCACTACTTGATGATGACCCCTGGTAAAGTAGAACAGGGACCTATCGCGAATTTAACGACCGAAAAGGTGTGGGAGGGCGAAAATGTTTAGTTATGAATTTATGCGAAACGCCTTCGCGGCCGGGACCATTATTGCCATCATCTGTGGCATCATGGGAGTCTTCGTGATTGCCCGAAACATGTCTTTTTTGACGCATACGCTATCTGAGATTGGCTTTTCCGGGGCGGCCTTCGGGGTCTTCGCCGGTTGGGCACCGCTGAATGGGATGCTCCTGTTTACGGTAGTGAGTTCAGTCATTGTTGGCCAACTTTCGGCGCGGTCCGAGCGGCGAGAGGCGGCAACCAGTGCTATTTCGGCGCTATTCATTGGACTAGGGATTCTGTTCTTGTCGCTAGCCAACAAGAATGCCAGTTACGCTACGAGCATTCTATTCGGGAGTGTTATTGGAATCAGTGCCAGTGATGTGCAGCAGATGTTGTGGCTGTCACTGCTCGTGCTGGTCGTGGTCTTCATCATCTATCGCTTTTTGAAGTTTGATTCGTTTGACCACACTGGCGCTCGGGTCAAGGGGCTTTGGACCAATGCATTGTCGATTACCTTTCTGGTACTGTTGGCGTTGAGTGTTAGTGTGGCCGCCCAAATCGTGGGGTCTCTGTTAATCTTTATCTTACTGACGCTGCCAGCCGCTACGGCCAAGTATTTCGCCCACACGGTTGGGGGGATGATGGTGCTGGCTATTGCGCTGGCCCTGATTGGAGTCTGGAGCGGCTTGGTCCTGAGTTACGTGACGAACTACCCCGTGTCATTCTTTATCGCGGCCATCGAAGCCATCTTCTACTTCATTGCCCTGGGGTGGCAACGGCTACAGACTGCGGAATGAGCTAACATACAGTGCAAAAATTACCGCCTGCGGCCTGAGAAACGGTCCTCCGGCTCGGTGTGAAGCCTGACAAAACGCGTCAGTCTCCAAAGACGTCATCAGGTATGAGCGTGTATGACGGCTTTCAACCTGTAGTCGTTAAATCAAAAATAGTCTAAAGCTGTGGCGAATCAACGTTTAGTGTTGATTCGTCGCAGCTTTTGTGTATTTTGCGATGGTAATCAGTTGAAAGTGGCTGGGGAAACCTATAGGCTGATAACTGGAAGCGGCAGGATTAGCGACAAACGAGGCCGGTTAATCGTCAATGGTTCAGACCTTTCTTGGCTTTCATAGTCAGATAATCTCGGATTATGCTTTCATTTTGACAAAAGTCCCAAGAAATTATTAATTCTAACCGAAATGTAACGAAAAACCCGAACATTTATGCTAAAATTGGGCTTACAATTAACTCTAAAGAAATAGATGAGGTGAAAAGGTTGAAAGTCAGAAGAAGTGACCGTTTGGTCGATATGACTCGGTATTTATTAGAACGCCCGCACCAACTGGTGTCTTTGACATTTTTTGCAGCGCGGTATGAATCGGCCAAGTCTTCCATCAGTGAAGATCTGACTATTTTGAAACGGACTCTCCAAGCACGTGGGACTGGTCTACTGGAGACCGTTCCCGGCGCCGCTGGTGGTGCCCGTTTTATCCCTTACATTTTACGAGAAGAAGCCGAACAATTTGTTGATGAAATGATGACCGAATTGTCCGAAGCTGACCGGTATCTGCCCGGTGGCTACGTTTATATGTCAGATATTCTGGGCCGGCCCGCAGCTTTGCGGCAGATTGGTCGAATCCTGGCAACGCAGTATCTGAACCAGTCCGTCGATGTTGTCGTGACGGTGGCTACCAAGGGGATTCCGTTGGCTGAGAGTGTTGCCAGCTACCTGAATGTGCCATTTGTCATTGTGCGCCACGACTCTCAGATTACCGAAGGTTCAACGGTGAGTGTGAACTATGTTTCCGGCTCGACTAAGCGCATCGAACGGATGGCGCTGTCCAAGCGTAGCGTGAAACCAAATTCACGTGTGTTAATCGTTGATGATTACATGAAGGGTGGCGGGACCGTTGGTGGTTTGCGTTCCCTGGTGGATGAGTTTGATTCACAACTCGCCGGCGTGGCAGTCTTTGCCGAAGGTGATTTTGATGGGCAACGAACGGTTAGCAAGTACACCTCATTACTGAAGATTCAGACCGCGGACGAGCAGATCCGTGTGGCGCCAGGAAATTACCTGACCCAGATCTTCGGCGATGAAAATAAGTCATTAAATTAGGAGATATCGGAATGAGCACGAGAAATACGATTATCCTCGCAGCCGGTAAGGGTACGCGGATGAAGTCAAAGCTGTATAAGGTTCTACACAAGGTTTGTGGCAAGGCCATGGTCGACCACGTGCTGACCCAAGTTGAAAAGACCAACATGGATAAGGTTGTCACAATCGTCGGCTACGGTGCCGATGACGTGAAGGCCACACTAGGTGAACGGACGCAATACGCCCTGCAAGCCAAGCAACTCGGAACCGGGGATGCTGTCTTACAAGCAGAACCCATTTTGAAAGATGAAGAGGGAACCACACTGATTGTGAGTGGGGATACGCCTCTGTTCCAAGCACAGACGTTTGAAGACCTCTTCGCCTATCACGAAGCCAAGCATGCGGCCGCTACGATCTTGACATCCGTTGCGCCAGATCCTACCGGTTACGGCCGGATCGTGCGGAACAATATCGGTATCGTGGAAAAGATCGTGGAGCAAAAAGATGCGACCTCTGAAGAACAAGAGATTCATGAAATCAACACTGGTGTTTACGTGTTTGACAACAAGAAACTCTTTGCGGCCTTACACAAGACCTCTAACGATAACGCTCAGGGAGAATATTACCTGACTGATGTTGTTGAAATTCTGAAGCACGACGGCGACATTGTGGCAGCCTACAAGATGGCTGACTTCGATGAATCCATGGGAGTTAATGACCGGATTGCATTGGCTAACGCTACGAAGATTATGCGCGAACGGATCAATGACCAACACATGCGTGACGGTGTGACTCTGGTCGACCCCGCTACGACGTACATCGATGCCGGCGTAAAGATCGGTGCTGACACAATCATTGAACCCGGTGTCCAATTAAAGGGAAACACCGTTATCGGTGACGACTGCTACATCGGATCTCACTCCGAACTACGGAATGCCACGTTGGCGGATCACGTGACTGTGACGTCTTCCCTATTGGAAGATTCCGACATGGCCAGTGGGTCTAACATTGGACCGAATAGTCATTTACGTCCAGAATCTCATATCGGGCCTAAGGTTCACCTCGGTAACTTTGTCGAAGTGAAGAAGGCCACGATTGGTGAGGGCACCAAGGTGGGTCATCTGACCTATGTTGGGAATGCCAAATTAGGTAAGAACATCAACGTTGGTTGTGGTGTGGTCTTCGTCAACTATGATGGCAAGAACAAGCATGAAACGGTTGTGGGCGACGACGCCTTCATCGGCTCTAACTCAAACTTAGTGGCACCATTGGATGTGGCTGATCATAGCTTTATCGCAGCGGGTTCTACCATTACCGATGCCGTTAATCAGTATGACATGGCAATTGCTCGGGAACGGCAGACCAACAAGCCAAATTATTACCAGAAACTGCCTTATCGCGGTGAAGATTAAGCTGAAGGTCTTGTGTTTCGGGACCCGATAGCATAAAATTATTGTAGTGAATTCTGGCAGATAACTTGCTATTGGAGGAAATTATGGCTACGCAATATTTTGACCCTAAATTAAAGATCTTTGCGTTGAACTCCAACAAACCGTTAGCCCGTAAGATTGCTAACGAAGTTGGTGTTGAATTGGGGAAGACTTCGGTGGACCGGTTCAGCGACGGTGAAATCCGCATTAACATCGAACAGAGTGTGCGGGGCTGTCACGTCTACGTGATTCAGTCGACGTCGGCTCCCGTCAACGACAATTTGATGGAACTGTTGATCATGATCGATGCTTTGCGGCGCGCGAGTGCGGCGACCATCAACGTGGTCATTCCATACTACGGCTATGCTCGTCAAGACCGGAAAGCCCGGTCACGAGAACCAATCACGGCGAAATTAGTGGCAAACATGTTACAAACGGCAGGCGTTACGCGGGTCTTGGCTTTAGACTTGCATGCTGCCCAAATTCAAGGCTTCTTCGACGTGCCAGTTGACCATTTGATGGGTGCGCCATTGTTGGCCGATTACTTCTTGACCAATCATTTGGACGAAGACGCCGTTGTTGTGTCACCTGACCATGGTGGGGTGACGCGGGCACGGGCGTTGGCTGAATTCCTGAAGGCGCCGATTGCCATTATTGACAAGCGGCGGCCACGGGCCAATGTTGCGGAAATTATGAATATTATTGGGGACGTCAAGGGTAAGCGTTGTATCATGATCGATGATATGATCGATACCGCTGGGACCATTACGTTAGGGTCTCAAGCCTTGATGGACGCTGGCGCTAAGGAAGTCTACGCTAGCTGTACCCACCCGGTATTGTCCGGTCCCGCAATCGAGCGAATCAAGAAATCACCAATCAAGAAATTAGTGGTGACGGACTCGATTCAATTGACTGCCGACAAGCAGATTGAAAAGATTCAACAAATTTCTGTCGGTCCCCTGATTGGCCAAGCCATCAAGCGGATCAACGAAAATCGGCCAGTCAGCCCATTGTTCAAGAATCGTTTCCGGAGTCACGAGCAATAAAACAGGCAAAGAACTTGAGCGGCGCTGGGCGTTGGCTCAAGTTTTTTCTCATATCGTTTTGAAATAAAACCCGTTAGTTGTCTGGCTAACGCTGAAGGGAGTTTATGCAATGGGAAGTTGGCAGAGATGGACTACGGGCTGGGTTGCCGGTGGCCTGCTAGTGGCCTTAGCTATGCGCATCTTGGGGCAACCCTTGATGGTGATTGGGAACCTTTTATTCATGGTGGGGCTAGCTTTGGTGCTCTTTGGTTTGATCTGTGTTTTGGCTAAGGGACACATGTTTACCGGTTGGCGGCACCGACGTAAGAAAGGGCAGGAGCCACTACCTGGAGAAAAGGTCGACGTGCGTCATGTGGCAAGTGTGAAAAATTCACCGATTGTTGTGAATGCTGGTGCTCGTTTTGGCTTGTTGGCGGGGGCTTGCTATATCATTGTTGGTGTTATTTTGACCCTGTTTTAGACGTTCGGCTGTTAAGAATTAAATCAAAGTATGATGGGATGCTGGCCTGGTGGCGAGCATCCCTTTTTTTCGGTGATTTAATGATAGGTGGTGGAAAATGAAATTGATTTTAAACAATGACGGTGTTTAAACTTAACCATTTCGACCATCAATACGATTACGACTGCTTTTCCTATCAATCAACTGGGGAGTCGTGTAATATGAGCTACACCAACCACATTGACGGAAACTTTTAAAAGTTGATAATCTCAGGTTTATTTCGATCGCAATTACGGAGTTAGTCCTTAGGAGCTCGCAGGAGCTTTCTAGGAAGGGCGAATGTAAGTGGAAATTCGATTTGAACATGGGCGGTTAGAAAAGTTTTTTAAAAGTAAAACGATGCTTACCAGGAAGTTTGGACCCAAGGTTGCGGCAGGCGTTCACCGGAGAATGCAAGATTTAAGGATCGCTGAAAACTTGGATGAGATTTCGCACTTGCCACCGCAAAGGCTACACGCCTTGTTAGGGAAATATTCAGGATGCTTTGCAATTGATGTTACGCAGAACGTACGGTTAATCTTTAGAGGTGTTGATGCAGAAAATAGGGAGTGTCAAATTTTTTGTGTAAATGGAAGTCCTCTCCCATTAGCTAGCTTCTAATACATGGATTCTAACGTATCTTGAATTTGCTTGAAACCTCGATGCGTTCGCTCAAAATTTTGGCCGTTGTA
>NZ_BAAFRU010000017.1:0-55338 GCF_045862015.1 Levilactobacillus muriae | reverse complement strand
ATTGATAATCCGCGTTACTACCGAATGATTAAGGGTAAATTGGCCAAGGAACAACGAGTACTGTCTCGGCGGGCCAGACGGGCTAAAAAGATGCATCGACGCTTGTCAGATTCACGAAACTACCAAAAGCAACGCCTACTAGTGGCTAAATTACAGCTTAAAGTTGCCAACCAACGTCAAAACTTTCTGCACCACGTCTCTACGGCCTTGATCAAAAACCACGATTTAGTCGTAGCTGAAGAACTGCGGAGTAAAAATATGTTACGTAATCATGCCTTAGCAATGAGTATCTCGGACGTGGGTTGGCGAACGTTGTTGGGTATGTTGACCTATAAGGCTGACTTGTACGGCCGAGAGTTTGTGACGATCAATCCCCGGAATACGACGCAAACTTGTAGCCATTGTGGACACATCATGACGGGTAAGAACAAGCTGACGTTAGCTGATCGAAAATGGACGTGCCCCAGCTGTGGGATTTTTCATGTACGGGATCATAATGCAGCAAAAAACATTCTGGCTAAGGGACTAGCCACCTTGTAAGAAAGAAATACAGAAATACGTCCGTCTGGCAACCTACGGACCTAAAAGGCTTTGGTAATTAGCGGATAAGTCCTATTCGTAGGCAAACGCTGTATCTAAGCAAATTGTGGTCGCCATGCCATAGGGTGTGGCGACCACAAGCGTCCGTTTTTAAACGGGCGTGGTTGACTATTAGATAATTCGACATCACTTAAAAAGCTGGCGTCATCCCTGCAAAATATGCAGCGATGACGCCAGCTTTTATCATTGCCAACCATCTACCTATGACAGTCAGGTAATGCTTCTTTAACTTTATTTTTTCAAGTCATGCGCTAGCTTGCTAAATTCGGCCAGCCGGCTGTCGAAAGTCTTAAATGCTGTTTCTAAATAATTCGGCTTGGTCATGTCGACCCCGGCCTTCTGCATCACTTCAATTGGCAAGGCAGAGCTCCCAGATTTCAAGTAGTTCAGGTAAGCATCACGCTTAGCAACATCCCCACTCAGGATACGTTGTGCCAATGTCGTTGCGGCTGCAAAGCCAGTGGCATACTGGTAAACATAGTAATCGTAGTAAAAATGCGGGATCCGCGTCCATTCGTCCGCAATCTGTGGATCGGAGATGACCCCGTCCCCATAATAACGCTGGTTTAAGCTGCCGTAGAACTTACTCATGAAGTCCGCGGTTAACGTTTCACCGGCCGCCGCCTGTTGGTGAATGTAATCCTCAAATTCAGCGAACTGAGTTTGACGATAGACCGTCCCCTTAAAACCATCCAGGTAATGGTTCAGGACGTAAGCTCTGACTTGTGGATCCGTTTGCGTCTTTAAAAGGTAATCCGTTAAGAGATTTTCGTTCGTCGTCGACGCAATCTCTGCCACGAAGATCGAGTAGTCCCCGTATTGATAGGGTTGATTAGTTCGGGTGTAGTGGCTGTGCATGCTGTGACCCATTTCGTGGACCAGCGTAAACAGGCTTTCCAGACTGTCCTGCCAGTTCAGAAGAATATAAGGCTTGGTGTCGTACATCCCACCGGAATAGGCTCCCGTCCGCTTCCCTTTGTTTTCTACCACGTCGATTGCTCGACCGTCAAACATCTTCTGCACATTGGCCACGTAATCCGGCCCCAGCACACTCAGTGCCTTGAGCGCTTCCTGCTGAGCTTCAGGATAAGTATACGACAAACTGGGTTCCCCAGTAATTGGCGTATATAAATCATACATGTGGAGTTCGGGTAACCCGAGAATTTCCTTGCGAAGGTTAACGTACTGGTGCAACGAGTCCAAGTGGTCATTGACCGTCTGGACCAGCGTGTCGTAAACGACAGCAGGCACATTATTACCACTCATCGCAGCTTCACGGGCACTGCCGTAGTGCCGAACCTCAGCACTGAAATTATGCGTTTTAACCTCACTAGACAACGTGCTGGCAAATGTATGCCGGAATTGTTGATAAACGCTGTACAGGGCTTTAAATGCTTGCTCACGGACTTTAGGTTGGGTTGATTGTAGCAAAACACCGTATAAACCCTCGGAAAGCTGAACATCATTGCCCGCTTCATCTTGAACCACGGGGAATTTCAGGTCGGCATCGCTCAGCACACTGTAGGTCTTAGCGGAAGCGCCAAAAATATCGCTGGCACCTGCCAGTAATTTCTCCTCAGCTGCCGTTAAAGTGTGGTCGCGTTGTTCCCCCAAGACATCAAAGAAGTGTTGGTATTCAGTCAACCGGGGTTCGGCATCAATCAGCGCCTGTAAGACAACCTGTGGCAAGGCAAGGACTTCTGGTTCATACCAGGAAGTTGCCGCAGCCGCTGAGGCAACTAAGCTTTCAGCTTGGCCGGATAGTGATTGTGCATTGGCATCACTGGTATCTTGATCGTTTTTAAGGGAGGCGTATACGTACACCTTTTCTAACTGACGGTTAAGGTCAAAGATTGCGGCAGTCACTTCGTAAAGATCACCGGCACTTTCAGCTAACTGACCTTGCTTGGTCGCCACCTGTTTGGCTTGCGCTTTGATTGCGGCAACAGCCTGTTTAAAGGCTGCGTCATTGGCATAAATCGGGGTCAGATCCCAAGTCAAAGCCTCAGGAACTGCCGTACGTTCGGGAATTTGTTTCATTTTCCTAATCCTCCTTTAATTTTTGCATATCAACAGTTTACCACTTTTGTTGGGAGAGTTGGGGGTTGGGGCTTTATTTCATCTCATCATTTTTTAACATTCACTTAGTCTCACCCACCCACTTCGGTTGCCGACAAATCTGCCAATTCTCTCCAATTGGCCGTAAATAACCAAGAGCTACTAAATCGGCTAATAACCTATATCGCGCTTTGAGCAGTGCCTCATCAGCTGAAAACCAGACGGCTTGTTGATGACCGCCAACCGTCTTAAAGCTTTTCACCACAAGCACGTTCATCGTTGCTCCCGTAATGCGCAATACCGGTAGCGCAAATAGTTGTGCCATCACTAACGCACGCCATAACAAAAGTCCTTGGCCGAAAACTGGTAGTGTCACCGTCGTCGTCATCAAAAAATTTGGAACGTCTAATACGTGATGTCCCGTAGGATAAAGAACCTCCTGAATCGCTAATACTGCGGGCCGCTTCGTCTGTAGATCACGTGCCAAGCGAGAGCGCCACTTGGGATAATCCAAGACTAGTTTAGGCAGCGGTAACTGATTTCCGGCAACCAATTCCTCGATATTTAACAGCCAGGCTGTTCGGCCATGATAGTTACCCAGTGCATCCTGATAGAGATGGTGGTCGATTCGCATGCGCTGTCGCTGGATGTCCCAAAATAGGAGACACAGTCCCCACCCACGCAACCGAGTGGCAAACCGTTCGATCAGCGACCACCCTAACTTTTGTTTGCTGTAGCGCTCTCCCAAAATCCAAAAGGGATAAACACCCAGCTTTTGATAGCCTCTAGTTCGCCCCAAAACCTGTCCTGTCATAATCGGACTGCACTGAAACTCGACAGCAATTGGATTTTTTCCGTCTCGTTCTACCCAACAGTCCGCGCGTTGCTGAATATCTGGGAGAATTCGCTCTAAAGATACCGTTCCCCAGGCGTCAAAGAATATCAGCAGTTGTCGCTTTCCTATTAAGTGTTGCTGCGTTTCACCCTCTCCGATAATTGTACAGACTTCCTTGGAACAATGGGCAAAGTACGGCTGGACACGGGTCCCATGATGTAAGATCACGCGTTGCTGACAGGCCGGGCAAATGTAACCCTGAAGCCGTTTTGCACCCACTGCATCAATCAACTTCCCTTTCAGTAACGCCATCAACATAGTCGTCATCCCCTTTACTCTTTAACTCCGTAAAAAGGGCCGAAATATATTTTATTTTTAAAACTTTTTCTAAAAAAAGTCCGTGTGAACAAACACCGGTGTCACCACCACTGTTTGCCCCACGGGCCCTCATGATTAATTTTTAGAATCTATCGGAAAGTGGGCAATCACCTGGTAGATGGGCCCCTTCGCCGAGAACTTTTGTTCATATTCAGTCTGAATGTCTTCCACATCATCCGTGGCGGCGTGCAGATCTAGCCAAACACCATCGAAAACTAAGCCAAAATTGTTTAAACTTCCCAGAGAATATTCAAACAAACCACGGTTATCACTCTTAAACTGAATGGACCCGCTTGGTTGTAAGACATCGGCATAGTGTGCCAGAAATACCGGTGACGTCAGCCGACGTTTGGCATGACGTGACTTAGGCCACGGATCGGAAAAGTTCAGGTACAAACCGGCAATTTCACCCGCCGCAAAGAACGTGTTGACCGCTTCACCATCCGTGTGAACCAATTGAATGTTGGTCAGTTCACTCGCCACAACCTTCTTCAAGGCAGCCGCGATGACGGAAAACTGGATTTCAATGCCAATAAAGTTCCGGTCGGGATGCGCCTTCGCCATTTCAACGATGAACTGACCCTTCCCGGTCCCAATTTCAACGTACAATGGTTGCTCCTTAGGAAAACGGCTCTGCCAATTGCCTTTCAATGGTTCTGGTTCTTCAACTAGTCGTTCAGTGTGTTCGGCCACATAATCCTTGGCCCACGGTTTATTACGCACGCGCAATGTCCAATTCCTCCTTCAATCACAACGGCGGGCGCAAGGTCCTTCCCCGCTCCCGCCGACGCTTAGTCCGTCACTGACTCTCTTGTCAGTTTTTCTAATAAGATTAAATGTTGATTCATAATTTGAAAACGCTGTTGATGGTAACTGTCGGCAATCACTGTTAAACAGTGAATCCGCGCATACCAGTTGACCCGCGCCGTTAAATCGGTCGTAATCCTCTCGCCGTAGTCCTGTAGCCACCGTTGCCACTCTTCCAGTGGTACGTACTCACAGAGCAAGGCACCCAGATCATAAGCCGGATCGGCAAACGTTGCCGCATCCCAATCGACTAAGTACAAGCGCCGTCGGTCAGACAACAACCAATTTTTGTGATTTAGATCACCATGACATACTTCGTAATGCGTCTTGGGCAGTTGCGGTTGCTCAGCTTGTAACGCTGTAAACGCTGACTGAATCAACGGATGGCGCCGTAAGTCAGCAGCTAAGGCTGGCTGCAAGCGAGTTAACAACTGGGCGGGCGTGGTAAATCGTCCGCCGACTTTTAATAACATATCATGAAGCAGGTGAGAATGATGAACCCGATGTAGGAGCCGAGCGACCCGCTGCTCGCGCATTTCTTCGCGATGCAGCGTTCGACCGTTCAACCATTCCTGGGCCGTCATAACATCCCCACTGGCAAGCCGCTTCGTCCACACCAACCGGGGTGTGATGCCCTCCATCGAGAGCGCGGCAAGAAACGGTGACGCATTTTGTTTTAAAAACACTTTTTGTGAAGCCTTCGTCCCCATATACGCCGTGCCAGTGTTCCCGCCCAGCGGATACAGACTCCAACCGTCACTGATATCCAGTGCCATGGTCACCCCTCCTCGATTTGTCAGCTATCATTAATTCTATGGGGAAACCGGGGCTACGTCAAGCCCTATTTTCAATCGAACGGGCTAGCCGTTGCGGCGTATAGATTCTGGCGAGGTACCAAACTTCAATGACCTCGACCAGCAACGTCACGCCAGCCGTTATCAGGTGTGGATTAGCCACAACAACCACCAGCCACATGAGTAAGGCCGCCACACTTAGAATTAGGGTAACTAGCGTGATGAAGCTCTTTAAACGTTGTGCCGGCAGGATCGGATAGACGTGGGTAAACACCACATCATCATACTGCTGGAAGAACGGTAGCAATTGAAACCCAATTAGGTAGATGAACAGTGCCGCAAGAATCACAGGCAACCACTCGCCCCGTACAAAGTACAGCAAGAGCATGCCAATCACAGTTAGCCGAACGACTAACCCACTGAATTCACTGCCTCGCACCATACCACGACTGTAAAGATAGAGATAGAACTTATCGTGGCGTGGCTTAATTAGCTTGAACACCCCATCGAGATAACGACGGCGTTTGATGGTACCCGCTAACATGGGTACTTCGGTAAACATGTTGAAGAAACGGTAAATACCCAGCATTCGATTATCTTCAATCTTAATCTGTTCACGCCACCGAATCTGTTGTTTTTGCCAGTGCTGTGCAAACCAGACGGCCACAGCAATGTCGAGTACTAAGGCGAGACCGACAGCAACGATTGGCAGTGTCCAGAGCCCCGCTGCCAGCACGATAATACTCAGCAACCACTTGAATTCCCAGCGGTTCACTCGCGTCTGACCCGTCACCTGATAGGCACTCGCCAAATCCAAACGGAGCAGTGCATCCTTTAAGATGATCTGGGCCAGCCCTAGTTCAACCAAGCTCAGTACCGGCCACGCCATGGTCACGCTCATAAATGGCGCCAACAGGAAGACGGCAATCACCTGAGTGGCCTGTGCCAGACCCTGACTATACCGCCGAGCTGCCACTAGGTAGGCGTTCATCGCCCGTTCCTTTGGCAACAAAAAGACCCGATCAGCATCCTCAATCAATGTCGCAAACCGCCCAATCTGAGCCACAATGACCAACACCAGCAGTACGATCACAGGTGCCCACCAGTAACCGGTCTTTAACGTTTTTAACATATTTGAATAGCCGTACCCCAAGCCACCTAGCAAGAAGAGCAAGGCAAAGACAAAGAAATCATTGAACACGAGCCGCAAATACTTCGCCATTTCCCGGAGATGGCGCTGCAGCCGCGTCTTAAATAGACCGGTCATGCGCGATCGACCTTCGTCATAGACAGGTAAATGTCATTCAGCGATTCCCCCGCTTCGGGAAGAGCGGCTTGTAACTCACTGAGAGTCCCTTCAGTCTTAACCTGACCATCGTGTAACAGGACAAAGCGGTCACAGTACCGTTGCGCCGTGTCCAGCACGTGGGTCGACATCAGAATGCTGGCCCCTTTTTTCTTCCGGTCTTCAATCAAATTCAGTAGGTCGTTAACGGCCAGTGGATCCAGACCCAGGAAGGGTTCATCAATAATAAACAGTTTGGCCTGCGTCAAAAAGGCACAGACGATCATGACCTTTTGCTTCATCCCTTTGGAGAAGTTCGCGGGGAACCAATCCAACTTATTATCCAATCTAAACGTCTTCAACAGCTCGTGAGCCGTCGCCCACGCCTGATCGTGGTCCAAATCATACGCCATCATGGTCACTTCCAGATGTTCCCGCAGCGTCAGTTCTTGATACAAAACCGGCGTTTCAGGAATGTAAGCGATCTGTTGCTTGTACGCCTGACTATCCTGATCGATTGTCACGCCGTTGATCGTAATCGTCCCTTTGTGGGGCGTTAATAATCCAATAACGTGATTGATCGTCGTTGATTTACCGGCACCATTCAACCCAATCAAACCAACCAATTCGCCGTCCTTAACGTCAAAACTAATATCCTTTAAGACGGGAATCTGGGAGTACCCCCCCACAACGTGGCTAACTTCTAAAGCCATAAACATTCCCTCATTTCCTGACCACCCACTGTTCGTTGAGTGATACTGTATTTTTGATAAATTTTAATGACCACTAAACAATCACAACCCTTAGTATTCAGCTACCGCGCGGAAAACTATAGGTGCACAGCGTTCATTAGCGTCAAGCTAGCTTCCTAGATATGACGTCATCCGGTAAGGCAATGCCCGACGCAATTTCAGTCACGTCACAAAGCTCTAACGGTCGGTGATAACTCAGCTATTATACCATAGCGCAGGCTGTGAACGAACGGTCCAGGTGAATCCGCCCCTAACGATGGTGTATAATAGACGAAATCAACCCGAAAGAAGGAGATTTCATGGATAAAATGACACTCGAACCGCACTATGATGACGATTGTATTTTTTGCAAAATCTTAAAGGGAGATATCCCGAGCTACACCGTTTACGAAGATAATATCGTGAAGGCCTTCCTAGACATTTCACAAGGAACCCCCGGCCACACGCTGGTCATTCCCAAGACCCACGTCAAGGATATCTTCGCCTACGACAGCGATCTCGCAGCGGCCGTCTTCTCCCGGATTCCCCGAATCGCCCGTGCCGTTCAGGCGTCAAATCCTGCCATTACAGGAATGAACATCGTCAATAATAATGGTAAAGTGGCCTATCAATCCGTGTTTCATTCCCATTTCCACTTGGTTCCACGCTATACTGACGACGATGATTTCCAAATGATCTTCAAAGATAATTCCGGCAACTACACGCCAGACGATTATGCCGCTATCCAGTCGAAGATCAAAGCACACGTGGAGGGTTAATCATGGGATTTGGTAAATTTCTAACCGGTATCACGTTGGCAACTGGTGTTGGTTTGGCAGCCTACTTTACGTTGACCAAGCAAGATCCGCGCGTTTGGGCCAAACAGCTTGGGGACCAGATCAAGGATACCGCCAACAAGGTCGACGATGTCAAAACAGCCAAGGATGACGTGACGGCAAAGATTCAGGCCCTTAATACGGCAGTCACCGCTGCCACCCCAGCTATCGAAGATATTCAGAGCGACGTTGAAAAGTTTGCGTTTAAAATTGCCCCTCGCGTGGAAGAGATTCAGGATACGGTCTCACGCTGGGATGAGTTCTAAATTTGAACTTTTTGTAAAGCTTCGCGTACCTTTTTAGGTTTCGCCATATTTGTGTTATGATATCCAAGTATGGTGTTTACACCAATTTTGATGAATGGATGTGTTGAGTAATATGAAGAAATGGTTTATCGCTCTTGCTGGCTTGTTACTGACTGTAACACTTGCTGGTTGTGGGAACCAAACCGTTGCAACCACTAGCGGTGGTAAAGTCACCGAAAGTGCTTACTACAGCAGTTTGAAGGGAACTTCATCTGGTAAGCAAGTTCTGCAACAAATGATCCTGAACAAGGTCTTGGAAAAGCAGTACGGTAGTAAGGTCAAGAAGTCCGCTGTTACTAAGCAATTCAATACCTATAAGGCACAGTATGGTTCATCATTCAAGAGTGTTCTTTCCCAAAGTGGGATGACGGAATCCAGCTTAAAGACTGAAATTCGTTCTAACTTACTGTTGAAGGAAGCCGTTAAGGATAACGTGACGGTTACTGATGCGCAATACAAGAAGCAATTCAAGAGCTACGAACCAGAAGTTACTGTTGCGCACATCTTAGTTTCCAAGAAGTCCACTGCTAACACGATTATCAGCGACTTAAAGGGTACCAAGAAGAGCAACATGACGACTGAATTCACGAAGTTAGCTAAGAAGTATTCTACTGATACGGCTACCAAGAACAAGGGTGGTAAGTTGAGTGCCTTCGATAGCACTGATACTTCCCTTGACTCAACCTTCAAGAAGGCTGCCTTCAAGCTGAAGACTGGCGAATACACCGCTACGCCTGTTAAGACGCAATACGGTTACCACGTCATCTTGATGTTGAAGAACCCTGGTAAGGGCACTATCAACCAACACAAGGCTGAACTTAAGAAGCAAATTATTGACAACGACATGAACGATTCTACTGTTCTGCACAACGTGGTTGCCAAGGTCTTGAAGAAGGGTGACGTTTCCATCAAGGATAACGATTTGAAGAACATCTTGTCTGATTACTTATCATCAAGCAAGTCTTCTTCCACCACTTCATCATCTTCATCCAAGTAATTTCCGAATAAAATGAATCCCCGGTCCACCGATATTTGTCGGTGAACTGGGGATTTTTTTGCCTCTGCGGTGTCTTGCTGGGCAGTGACAATGCTTACTGTCGTAAAAGTCGTGTGAACAATTAGGGGTTAACCCTTAGTTCAAAATAAAAACCACGCTCGCAATAAACGACGTGGTTTTCCATAATATTTAAATTTTATCTCAAGGTTGAAAGATCTAAAATATCCATTATGACTGTTGCCACAACGAAACTAAAATTAACGTCGTCCAGTCATCACCTTACCGGCCGGCAAATATGGGCTGGATCGGTGCGAACACAACTTGAAGTCTCGAAAGTACCGAGTCTCCAAGCTTGGTTTTCTACTAAGCCAGTGGGAAAAGCACCCCCTGACTAAGTAGAACGACGCGCCTGAGCCCATATCTGCCCACCTCTCGGCTTACGTGGTTGGTCTGAGGCAACGTGGATTATGCCGATAGAAACGTTATTGTTTTATGTTTAAACACTAACAGCCACCTGAAATTCAGTGATTGGAATTGATGTGCACAATCAGAGCCGGAGGCGGCCAGGGATGGAGCTAGCCGTGTCGACGATGTTAGACCGGGCGTTTTCCCCCGGCCTTACATCGTGGGACGACCTGAGAGACGCCTGCACTTGGCGGCTTTCAGGCGAGCTGGAAGCCCGTCCTTTGGCTGGAGGCGTTCCCCGCAAGCGGAATCCCTGACCACCGGAGTGCGACCATCGTCACTAATTTAGCTGTGATAATTCCTACTGCCGCAAAAGTAACACAAATATTTTGGCTTTCAACCTTTAGATTTTATCAAAAAAATCCTGTATCCTAATCTTTTTTCTCTTCTGGTACATCCGTCGTTGGACGGTAGAAGCGACGGCCATCTAAAGCAAATACCCGTTCCGAGAATTCTCCCGGTTCCGTGTGATCCACGACCGTATCCAACATCATGATCGACGCATCCAATTCGTCCAGTTGGTGAAGTACATCGGCTTCACGCAGCGCAGGACGCACAGGCGAACCGTATTCCAACAAGCCGTGGTGACTCAAAATCATGTGCCGCAGGAGTAAGACATCCTCGGCTTGCGGATCCAACTTCAGCGGATCGCAGGCCCGAACCAGTTCGCCATCAATCAGGACAATGTGTCCAATCAGATTACCAGCTAGTGTATAAGTCGTCGACTGGGGCCCGGACAATTCAATTGTTTTGCCCAAGTCATGCAGAATTGCACCAGCAAAAAGCAGCGGCGCATTTAAGTCTGGATACTGTTTGACTACTGAATGCGCTAACTTCAAAATTGAAATCGTGTGGAAGGCCAGTCCCCCCTTGAACGCATGGTGATTGCTCTTAGCTGCCGGGAAGGTAAAGAACTGATCTTGATATTCACCCAGTAACTTCCGCACCAACCGATTCCAAGTTGGCTGGGTAATTTCAAAAATGGTCTGGTTGATGTAATCCTCCATAGCTGCTCGATCCATCGGTGCCTGCTCAATGAACATCTCTGGATCAGTTGGCTCTCCTGGCTTCGCTAAGCGCAGGTGAAAAATCTTAATTTGTGGGTGAGTCTGATAGTTCTCTCGCTTACCTTGCAGATGCACAATCTGACCAGACACGTAGTTTTTAACATCCTCTTCGGAAGCGTCCCAGTATTTACCAGAAATCTCTCCGGACCGGTCTTCAAAGACTAGCGCAATGTACTGTTTACCATTCTTCGCCATCCGAACGTCTGCCGACTTTAATAAAACAAATAGGTCGACCGCTTCGTCCACTGCATAGTCCATTAATTGTTTTGTTGCCGCCATGTTAGCCCCTCCTAATCAGTTAATCGAATTAAATTTTCTGTGGGCAATTTATCTGCAACCTCATCATCCGCGGTCAATAAAATCACCTGAATATCGCCGCTAATGGTTGCCAGCAACTGGTAAGCCGCTTGCCGTCGATCGGCATCAAAATTAACGAAACCATCGTCGATAATCACCGGCATGGCCACCTGTTGCGCCATGACTACAGCGAAGGCTAATTTCACAGCAAAGTCGAGTTGCTCGGCCGTTCCCCGTGACAGTTGCCCCACTGCACGCCAATTACCATCCGCGCGTTTGACCCGGAGCGTGGTTGGAGTGAGTTCAATTTCAGTATACCGGTTTTCCGTTAATTTACCATAGAATTGGCTAGCCGTTTTGACGATTTGGGGCAAACGGTCACCAGATGCCGCCGCCAAAGTCGCCGCTATCCATTGACTGACCAAGCGATCGATCAGCCACTGTTGGGTAGTCGTCTGCATTTGCGCAGCCAGATTCGCTAATTTTTGCCGCAAGCTGGCTTGTGTGCCACTGGCGGTCAAATGATCTAACTGTCCGGCAATGGTCGCGAGGTGCTCCGTCACAGTGTCTAACTGCTGTTGTAGATCTGTGACCTGTGCCGTAGCCGACCGGGCCCGTTGGCCGAGGTCCTCGTGACTGGTAACCTGCTGGAGCGCCGTTAAATTTTGCGCTCCCAGCTGTTCGGCCAAGGCTGCTCGTTGTTGTGTCCGATTTCCCTGCTCACGAACCTGCTGATACTGCTGATAAAAAGCATCCGTGCTTCGCAAATTTCGCGTCTGCAAGAAGGTCGTGACCGCCTGTTGTGCTTGATCTACTGCCACTTGATCGCGTTTCAACCGACTGGCTACCGCCGTAACATCGCTCTCCTGCGTTCTTAAGCGCTGCTGCGTGCTTTGTAAGTCCTGTAGCTCACGGGCCAACTGTGTAAAGTCAGCCGTTGCCACCGCTGGCAATGCCTGCTGAACGGCCGCTTGAAAGCCTGTGACCGTCGTTGTCACCGTTGCCAACTGTTCAGCCGCATTCTCGAGACGTTGTGTAAGGCGATCCCACGTCACGATAGCATCCTGGGCCGCATTCCACTGCTCTGGCGCCAAGTCACTCAGTCCGTGGGCATCTCCAATATCATCGAGTTGCTGGGTCAGATGATCACTATCTCTACCGCCCTCCCGCAACTGCGCCTGAACATCGCGAATATCTTCCGCCAATGTCTGCATTTGCCGACTAGCTGGTGTACTGCTATCCACGATAAAGACGCCATAGTAACCCACGGCCACACCAAGCAGCGCACCCACTAACTTAAACAGTGTTCCGGGGAGAAACATCGCCCCAATCAGCACGATCAGACCCGTGGCCAACCAACCAACCTGCTTATCAGCCAGTGGATTCTTGCGTTGCTGCCGCGTCGGTTGCTGTTTGCGATACTGTTCGTTGAGTTGATTGAGTTCTTGCTGAAGCCGTCGCCGTTTCTGATTTGCCATCGACAGACTCGCCATTAACTCTTGAACCTGTTGCGTGGTCGCCAGAGAAAACGCCCGCGGCATCTGCCCGTGCTTGGCGTATTGGTGTTCAATATCGCTAGCCTGACGCTGAAGCTCAGCCTGTTCAGTCTGTAATCGTTCCCGTTCCCGCGCCGCAATCGTCACGTCAGGTAACTGTGCAATCAGCGGATCAACCTGTGCCGCAACTAATAAATATTGTTGAAAGCGTGGTGGCAATTGTGCTTGCTTTTGCAACCCGGCTAGTTGCTCCTGATCCCCCTGAAGGGTTGCTGCTGTGGCATTTACCTGGTTCGTTAACCGTTCTAAGGCCGTGGCATCGCTCTGTTGAAAACCACTAGTTAAAGACGTTGTGGTATCATCTAAGGCTAGCCATTGCTGGTACGTTGACCACAGTGATAATTGCTGGTCATATTGACTGGCCACCTGTCGTTGCACCGCGAGTTGTTGCTGCAATTCTGTTTGCTGTGAACGCTGTTGCTGCTGCGTTTGTAAGAGCTCCCAGTAGGTTGTGTAGCTGGTATTTGCGCGATTTAATTTCTCAGTTAAGTCTTGATATTCCTGAAGTTGTTGGTTCAGCCGCGGCTTGCGGCCCTGTGGCTTATACAGGTCATCCGCAGCGCCATCTAGCTGATGTGCTTGAGCCAACCAAAAGTCACTGCCGACCGCTCCCACGTGTCGCAGCCGATCAATCAGCTCCTGTTTGGATGCCGCAAAAACGGTTCCCAACCGGGGCTCATTGATGGCATAAACATTGCTGAAAAGCTGGGCATCAACTGGTGCCAGTATGCGGGCCAACGCGGTCGCCGGTAACGCCAAGTCGAGGGTCACGTTACGCAACGTGACCTTCCCCCCATGTGGACCGTCCACGCGACTGACGAGATAATTCGTTCCATCCTGAGTAAAGGCAATCTCGCCACCGAAGCGACTGCCATCGAGGGGTTCGTAGCGGAGTTCTGGGTGCTTCTTCGTTGGGAAGCCAAAAAAGATAGCACCGATAAATTGCGTCAGCGTGGACTTTCCTGCCTCATTTGGCCCCAGCAGAATATTTAAGCCGGTATTTAGTGGAAAGGTCCGATCATGAAATTTACCAAAACCGTAGATTGTCAACCGTTTAAGCGCCATGATTCCCCTCCTCGCCCATCAATTCCGCCAACTGCTGACGCGCTGCGGCCTCCACTTCTGTCGCTGTCTGCGGTCGCACGAACCACTCCGCCAGTGTCTGGTCCTGATTGAGCTTGCCAAAGAGTTGCTGTAAATTCTCCGGCGTAAAGACCGCAGCGGCCCCCTGTTCCCAGTAATGCTGGTCCAGTTGTGGGGGCACCACATCGGCCGTCAGAGCGGCCACCTTAACGGCCATCACATAGCGTTGGGCCGCCCGCATAGCACGCTGCTGGGTCCTCTGCCAGAGGGCCAACCAATCGCCACTTTTCAGCTGTGCAGTATCCTCACTGGCCAGCGGTTGTTCCACCTGAACGATGAAAGCCGTCAGTGTTGTGCGATCCGCGGGATGCGCCGTTAACCACTCCACTAGCTGTTGACTTAGCGTTTGAAGGGAGTCGCCACCGGACAACGTGATTGCTTCCCAGTTGATTGTCGCCGTTTCAAAGAATTCGGGTACCAACCGCCCCTGTTGACTGGTCACCAAGTAAGCGCCCTTCGTCCCGTTCTCAGTGATGGCACGCCCCTGGGTGTTGCCAGCATATAGAATCGGCGGTTGTTCATGTAAGAATTGCCGGTGATGGATATGCCCCAATGCCCAGTAGTCGTAGTGTTTCGTCAACAATTCAGCCACCGTGAATGGCGCGTAATGGTCATCACGCCCGGTACTGACAGCACCGTGTAACATGCCGATGTGCCAGTCAGTCGCCGCATGCGAGGGAAACTGACCGACTTGGTCATCCGGTACCCAGCGTTGCGGATAGCTGAAGCCACTGATAGCAACGGTCTCGCCTGAATCTAACGTCAACGTCTTCGTTTCAGCTTCAGGACCAAACACAGTTACATTGGCCGGATATGCCACAGTCTGATGTTGATCGGCAAGGTAATCGTGATTACCAAAGCTAATCAGTACCGGAATTTGAGCGTCGTTGAGTCGTTCAAATTGTTCAAATAAATAGGCTTGTGCCGACACGCTCTGTTCCGCCCGATCAAAGAGGTCGCCGGCGAGTAACACAAAGTCCACTTGGTCGGTAATCGCTTGGTCAAACACCTTAGTTGCAGCGGAAAATGTCGACTTGCGCACTTGTGCCAACAGAACATTGGGTAAATGTTGCAGCCCCAAAAACGGACTATCTAAATGTAAATCAGCCGCATGAATAAATTTCATGGTTCGGGCCTGCCTTTCCTTAACTTTTCTTCTAATCATCATTAGCTAAAAAATCGTCGGCACCGACCTTCCCAACGGAATGGTTGCGCCGACGATTCTTTTCGCCTAGCCCTTATAAATCGCTTGGATGGGTTCGGTAATCATCTTGTTTAAATCAGTCAACAGGTCGTTAACGCCCCGTTCCTTATCCATCAAGGCCTTGATGGCATCCTTTTCGGAAACGCGACCGGCAACTTCTTGGACGTGCTTCATGTCATCGTCCGTAGGTTGTTGGCCCGTCATTTGCTTTTGTTGTAAGTCCATTTGAATTTGTTCAAATTCCTTAAACAACTTGTACGTTTCGTCGTCAGCCTTCATCGTGTCAAAAGCTGCTTGAAGATCCTTGAATTCTTGTGTTTCTTGCAAGGTTTGGGCTACTTGTTCGCCCAATGCGTGCATGTCTGCCATTAGTGTTCCTCCTTGTGGGCATTCACCCGGATAAGTTAATCACCAACCATTGTACCATGCTTTCTCACGCAACCCCAGCGCGAATCTCCTATTGCACATAGGATTTCGCCTTTTCCCACCAAGATTTAACCGTGTCGGCAGCGTTGTTAAACGACTTGCCAGCATTGTCGATACCACTCTGGACCTGATCCCAGATATCACTGGATGAGGAGGTTGTACCAGAGCTCTCGGCCTTGGCCAATGTCGATGCATCCTTGGTGGTAAATGACGTCCCCTTGGTATTGGGCAGAATCCCTTGCATTTCTGCTTGGAACAGTGGACCTTCACCGGTACCGCTGACGTTCTCCAAGTGATGCTTACTACTCGTGCTGTCAAAACCTTCCCAGGTTGTGACGACCACATCAGGGGTGTAACCGACGATCCATTTATCACGGGTCGCATCGGCATCCCCATCGGCTTCAGTACTCCCAGTCTTCCCAGCAATCGTGTACCCGTACGGCTTAGCGCTAGTCCCAGTCCCGTAGTTGAAGACGCCCATCATCATACTGGTCATCTGCTTAGCAGTCTTCTGCGACATCACTTTGGTACTCTTAGCCTTACTGTCATCCGTGCTGACGACCACGTTCCCCGAAGCATCTACAATCTTACGGATGTAATGCGCCGAGGTCATGGTCCCATTGTTGGCAAATGACGTGTATGCCTGTGCCAACTGTTGCGGTGATACCCCGGTCTTCAAGCCACCCAACGCTAACGCCAAATTCTTATCGGACTTCGTCACGGGTAACCCGAATTTCTTCACCGACTCGTAACCCTTGTCCACGCCGATCTTGTTCAACAACCACACAGCTGGTGCATTGGCACTCTGCGCGAGAGCCTGGTACATCGGCATCTTACCAGTGTATTGATTACCGTAATTCTCTGGTGTGTACTTGTTAGACCCATATGATTTCTTCTTGTTGGTCAGTTCGGAATCATAATAGTAGCCATTCTCCAAGGCTGGCGTGTAAACAGCCAGTGGCTTGATGGTCGACCCCGGTTGCCGTTGCATCTGCGTCGCACGGTTGTAGCCCCGGAAGACGTGTTTGCCGCGACCACCGACGACCGCTTCAACCCCACCGGTATCCGGATCGATGGCAATGCTGGCCGCTTGGACCTTGGTGCCATCACTCGCGTTAGCTGGGAAATAGCTAGAATTCTTAAACAGCGTCTGCATCTGTTTCTGATTCGATTGGTCTAGGGTCGTATAGATCTTGTATCCCTTGTTCATAATCTCTGATTCGGTCAGACCATACTTACTGACGGCTTCGTTGATCACGGCATCGAAGAAGTACGGGTACTTATAGGAATTCTTATACGAATAACTATCATTGGTAGTCAGTGCTGTCGCCTGATATTGTTTGGCCTGTGCCGACGTAATTGCCCCAGTCTCTGCCATCAATCCCAACACGACATTTCGTCGTGAACGTGACGCCTGGGGATGATCGATTGGATTGTAGGCGCTCGGTGAGGTCAACATCCCTGCCAGGACGGCAGATTCGGGCACGGTCAGTTGCTCGGCCGAGGTCCCAAAGTACCGTTCGGCTGCATCCTGAACGCCCCAAACACCGTTACCAAAGTAAGCATTGTTCAGATACATCGACAGAATATCCTTTTTGGTATAGACATTTTCAATTTCAATCGACAGGAAGAGCTCCTTGAACTTTCGCGTAAAGGTCTGTTCCTGCGTCAGATATGCGTTCTTGGCTAACTGCTGGGTCAAGGTACTTCCCCCACCACTGATGTAGTTGTGCCGAAGGACCTTATTTTTAGCGTACAGAAAGAAGGCCCGCGCATATCCCTTAAAGGAAAAACCATACTCGTGGTAAAAGTTCCGATCTTCCGTGGAGATCACGGCGTTTTGAACGTTCGGTGAGATGCTCTTTAACGGGACGTAGGTTCCCTTTTGGGAATACAACGTTCCGGCTTTTTGATTACTGCGGTCATAGATCTGCGTTGGATTTTCCAGCGCAGCCTTCAGGTCACCGACGTTGGCCGTCTTGGCCATGAACGTCAAGTAGCCACTTAACACCAAGAACCCACTCATCACAATAACAATCAGCCACCGCGTTAACTGAAATCGGTGCCAGATGTACTTGAAGCGAGCCTTGAAGCCTGACCAAAAGTTCTGATTAGGTTGTTGGTTATTCATAAATAGCCTCTTCTTATCTCCATTAGAATTAAACACTCAGGTTAGGCAAAACTATCCGGACTGCTGGTCTCGACAGTCAGTGCTGACTTGCGCATCCGTTAGTTAGTCGTGGCATCTCTCAACTGATGTGCACGCACGGCTCTCACATGATTCTAAACACACCACGTGTAATATCACTATTTTAGCATAGTCCGGCGATCCGCCCGACGTTTCCCGAAAACTTTACGAACCTTTAAAATAGCTTAACCCGGGGTTGACGTGCTGTTTCCCTCGTTGTCCTGGACACCCTCACCAGCCTTATCCCTTAAGTCTATCGAATCGGCAAAAAGGCGTAAAGCGAACGGCTATTCGCTTTACGCCCTCTCAAGTTATCTGGTAAGTTTAATGGACGATGTCCGGATTCATTTCGCCTGCGATCATGTCATGAAGCTTGACCGCAACCTCCGCGCTGGGGCTGATAATGAAAATAGTATCGTGCCCCGCCAATGTGCCGGCAACCTCTGGCAAATTCAAATCGTCAAAGATGGCCGCAAGTAAGTTCCCGTTACTCGGGAGCGTTTTCAAAATATTGACGAACTCAACTCGGGTCAGACCCGTAACGACCTCGTTAATGGTCTCCCGCAGCCGTTCTTCCTCACTGCGATTACCGGCCTTAAAAATCGTGTAGCGCAGGTGGCCGTGACCATCCTGGGCCTTAACAATCTGCATTTCCCGAATATCCCGCGAGATGGTGGCCTGCGTAGCTTGAATGCCAACCTCCTCGAGGTGTTCCATTAACTCTTCCTGCGTACCGATCGGATATTGATTGATCAGCTGCTCGATACGTGATTGACGCATACTTTTCTTCATTGCGACCACCCTTCCCGCATAAAATTGCATTAAGTATAACAAAGGATGCGGAATTTAGCCACACGTCTCTGCATATTTATAAAGCAAGTGTACCAAATATTCGTTTTCAACGCAAAAAGAAGCTTCCTCAGGAACGGGAAACTTCTTAACGAACTATTTTGGTTAGGCCGTGTCGCTAGTGGTTATCAAGCGTTCTACCATTCTGGTAACCGTCTGCGACCCAAGAGTGGTCTTCCGGCTAAACTGGCTTTCAATCACAAGGTTAGCATACGGCTATCAACTTTCAAGCTTAGCTAGCAGGTAGTAAAGTGACTAGCTATCCTGACGTGTTGCGGCTAAGTCAATCTCACGGACGTTAACTTCCTGTGGCATATCGTAGATAAACTTCACCGTCTGTGCCACATACTTAGGGTCTAATGTTAAGCCACCCATGGTATCCTTCCAGGCTTCGTAGTCTTTCAGTGCACCGGCATCCGTCACGTGAGTCAGCAATTCCGTCTCACCGGCGCCCGGCGCAACTAGGGAAATTCGAACGTTATCGTTAGCCACTTCCTGACGAATTGTTTCCGACAAGCCGTGAACACCAAACTTGCTAGCGACGTATGCGGCATGGTTGGCAAACGCCTTAAACCCAGCAATCGATGACATGTTAATAATGGTTCCGTGTTGCCGTTCGATCATTCCTGGTAACACGATCTGCGTCCCATTCAGGACACCCATCACGTTAGTGTCCAGCATTGTTTGCCATTCCTTAGGGTCCTGGCGTGTGACGTTTCCTAATAACATGACACCCGCGTTGCTGATCAACAGATCCGTTGGACCATATTGTGCTTCGGCCTTACGAATCGCGGCAGCCAGGGCCTCCTGATCGGTCACATCGACTGCGTCCACCAGAACATTGTCAAAATTCAACGGTAACGCCTTGATCTTTTCAACGCGTCGACCCAACAGTAACATCGGGTAACCTGCGGCATTGAATAATTTTGCATCTTCCGCGCCAAATCCTGAACTGGCACCGGTAATCACAACTAATGGTTTCACTTCTGACATAAGATAATTCCTCCTATTTTTTCCGAAATAACTTGAATAATCACAGTATATAATCTAGAGTTAACTCTAAGTCAACACCAATTTAAAAATAAAGGAGATTTTCTAATGAGCTACGCAATTGGCGAAGTCGCCGAAAAACTCGCCATCAGCCCTTACACCCTGCGCTATTACGACAAGGAGGGCCTGCTGCCCTTTGTCGACCGCAACGCTGCCGGACGCCGACGCTTCAAGGATAATGACTTTAATTATCTGGAAGTCATCATCTGTCTCAAAGAGGCCGGGGTGCCTGTCAAACAAATCGGTGCGTTCATCGACCTCTGTATGACTGGTGATACCACACTGCAGGCCCGCTATGACTTCTTAGACGATCATGAGGCTAAACTCGAAGCTAAAATGGCGCGATTGCAACACACTTTGGACTTTCTACGCTGGAAGAAATGGTACTACAAAACGGCACTCCAAGCCGGCACGGAAAGCATCCACTACCTGCCGGGTACCAACCAGGTGGATCCGGCCGCTCATGCCGAGTTTATCCAACTCGTGGCCAACGGTGCCAGTCCTAAGGATTTGGGCGCCTTGGCTTAAAGCCTAAAAGTTGAAAGCACCCGAAAACTTGAAGAGACCCAGCTAACAAGAGTTGAAGCAACTGAATTAGCGAAGAATTGTCACCCCATCCAGAGTCCACAAAAAGGCCGTCACCGACTAAGTGTAAACTTAATCAGTAACAGCCTTTTTAAACTTTAAATTTATGATGAGCTTACATTTCGTCCGGTGCTTGAACACCCAACAGACGTAAGGATTCCTTCAAAACTGTGGAGACAGCCTTGACCAGTGCTAAACGAGCTGGTAATTCGGCGTCCTCCGTCAGAATCTTGGAGTGTGCATAGTACTTGTTGAAGGTCTTAGCTAAGCGAATCGCATACTTGGCAATGACGGATGGTTCCAGTTCCTTGCAAGCCATCTTGACGATTGCCGGAAAGTCGGCCAATGTCTTAATGGTGTCCCAAGCTTCTGGATCCGTAATGGTGTTGCCGGCTGCCTTCACGTCAACGTTAGACGCCTTGCGCAGGATGCTTTCGGCACGCGCATGGGAATACTGCACGTACGGGCCAGTTTCCCCTTCGAACTTCAATTGGTCGGCCAAAACGAAGTCGATGTTATTCGTCCGTTCGTTCTTCAAATCACCGAAGACGATGGCGCCGACCCCAACCTGCTTGGCAACTTCTTGCTTGTTTGCCAATTCTGGATTCTTTTCGTTGATCTGTTCACCAGCCAACTTAACGGATTCTTCCAGAACCTTGGCCAACAAGATGATCCGACCGGAACGGGTCGATAACTTCTTCCCGTCAACAGTGATCAACCCAAATGGCACGTGTTGCAGGTTGTCGGCAGATTTAACGCCCATTTCTTTCAGAACAGCCTTCAATTGCTTGAAGTAGTAAGTCTGTTCGGAACCAACCACGTAAAGGTTCTTAGCAGGATTGTAAGTCCGGTCACGGTACAGCGCCGTGGCGATGTCACGGGTAATGTACAGGGAGGCTCCGTCACTCTTCAAGATCAAGGCTGGGTTCAGGTCGTATTTACTCAAATCAACCACTTGGGCCCCTTGTGATTCAACTAATAGGTGCTTGTCCTTTAAGATCTGGACAACTTCGTCTAGTTTGTCATTATAGAAGGCCTCACCATTGTAGGTATCGAACTTCACACCCAGTTCTTCGTAAACATCGTTGAATTCTTGGAGAGAAGCTTCACGGAACCATTTCCACAGACGGTGAGCCTCTTCATCGCCATCTTCAAGCTTCTTGAACCATTCACGCGCAACGTCGTCCAACTCAGGTTTCTCGACATCTTCCTTATGGAAGCGCACGTAATATTCAACCAGCTTGTTGATCGGGTCAGCCTTCACATCAGCTTCATTCCCCCACAGCTTGTAGGCGGTGATCAGCTTCCCAAATTGGGTGCCCCAGTCACCCAGGTGATTGTCCTTGATTGGGTGATACCCGTTCTTGGTCAGAATTTCAGCAATCGCGTTCCCGATAACTGTTGAACGCAGGTGACCCATGGACATTGGCTTAGCAATGTTAGGAGAAGACATATCGATTGGCACGTTGCCACCATTACCGTCTTCGTTTTTTCCATAGCTGTCGCCAGCGGTCAAAACCATATCCAGAGTAGCTTCACTGTAAACGCCCTTGTCAAAGAAGAAGTTCAGATAAGGACCGACGACTTCAACCTTTTCAAAGCTGGTCGTATCCAGCTTGTCAGCTAAGTCCTGCGCAATCTGTTGCGGTGCGCGGTGTAACACCTTCGCTAGTGTAAACGTCGGGAACGCCATGTCCCCCTTGTCGGACGTCTTTGGCCGTTCTAACTTGCCACTGATCTCATCAGCGGTCAATTGGCCGTCGAGGGCTTGGGCTAAGGCTGCAGTAACTGTTTGTTTGTAATCCATGCTAATTTTCCTCCCTATAGTTCACTTCATCAATGACGTTGTGCTCTTAGTTTACATCATTTCACCGGTGGGATAAAAAAACGCCCCCTACAAAAACATTTGTAAGAGACGAGATTTCCCGCGGTACCACTCTGATTGACTTAAAAGTCCACTTAAATGATCAATTTAATTGACTCAGCCGCTCCGTTCCGATGGTGAAATTACCCGGCTCACAGCCTCCCGGATTCGCTGAAAATTATAACCACCGTACTAATTCGTCTGAGGTGCTTTCGAATAATAAGAAAGACGACCCTAAAGGCCGCCCCATTCGAAAGCGGGTGACGGGAATCGGACCCGCGACACAAGCTTGGGAAGCTTGAATTTTACCACTAAACTACACCCGCACAACACAGAAAAGTATAGCATACCATCTGTGAGTTGTCATTATCTTTTTGCAAATAAATTCAAAAAAGTTGTTAAAAACTAGTTTTCATCTGCTTTGTTGCCCGTAATCTTAGCAGCCGACTTACGTACAACGGCACGGTTATTCATGTCCCCGACCGCCGTTTTATCAGCTGGATCGTAGTCACGGATCTCAACTAAAACTGAATTATCATACACTTTGGTCACTTCACCCGTGAAATCGTGTTCCAGGGGACCAAACTTCTTTGCCGCAACGTAATCGCCAATCTTAATCTCAGTATCAGTGGTTTCATCAGCCATTGTTCGTCGCTCCTTTCGTATGCAAATAATAATTATAGCCAAATTCCCTCGTGACCGCAAGCAAATGCTTCCGCCATTTCTGCCACAGAATTGTAAGAACTTTGAAACAAACAGTCAATTCCGAACCTTCGTTGTAAATGTCATGGAAAATCCACAAGAATTCAACAGTTACCGAACTCATCCGCCCTTTTCCCGTCATACATGATGAAACTCCGAACTACGACGATAGATCACCCCATAAGCTATTCAATATTCAACCTTTGAAAAATACGTTATAATCGAGTCGTTGCGTTACATCATTTTTTAGATACAAAGATACTCAGTAGGAGGAGAAGTTATTATGAAGAAATGGCAACGCTGGACGATTCGGGGAATCGCCCTCACAGCGGGATGTCTGGGATTGTTTTGGTCATCGACGACCGCTAGCGCCAATGCAATCAATACCTACATTGGTCGTCAGGATTACAGCACCCCTAAGATCACCAAGTCATATAAATCAGTCTTGCCTAAGTCTAGTTATCGGTACAACAAGCCAGAGGGTGTCGTGGTTCACGAGACGGCCAATCCCAATTCCAATATTTATGGCGAAATCACCTATATGACCAATAATTATAATAACGCCTTCGTTCACACCTTCGTGGACGCTAGTAACATTATCAACATCGCGAACACAAACTATTTGTGTTGGGGTGCCGGCCCCGTAGCCAACCAACGTTACGTGCAATTCGAGCAAGTTGAAGTCCACTCCAAGTCGGCCTTCGCTTCCGAATTAAACAACGCGGCCTACTACACGGCTTACATCCTTAAACAGTATGGCTTAACACCAAAGCGGTACACGACCATTCTTTCCCACCACGATGTCTCCAATCAACTGGGTGGGACGACCCATACCGATCCGGACGGGTACTGGTCTGCAAATGCCAAGACCTACTTTGGCACAACCTATACCATGACCGACTTCGTTAGCCTCGTTAAGACGCAGTATGCCGGTCTCAATGGGAGTAGTACGACCACCGATAATTCTTCGAACACAACCGATGAGTCTACACAACACACGGTCGCTAAGCCGAAGACGATGAAATACTATCATGGTAGTAACAACGAAACGGCCACGTTGGCCAACAACTACACCAACTGGACCGTTTACAATCACGTTAAGGGGACGAGTGGCGCCCGTAAGATTGGGTGGTCCAAGTTGAGTTCTGATTATCGTGGCGCCAAAGTCTACGTTGATAGCCGTGGTGTTAAGCAAGGCGGCTGGAGTGGCACATGGTATCGGATTCGTTTCAGCAAGAATTCCGGTGCCAAGTACTGGGTCTACAGCAAGGTGCTAAATTTCCAAAAAGTTACCTACAGTGATGCCAGTGGCTCCCCTACTCTGAAGACCACCAAGAACTCTGCGTTATACAACCACGTTCTGAACTCGAACTATCTGTCCCAGACGACGGCCCATACGCAAGACTTCAAGGCTGGCACAACGGCCAAGATCAATAAAAAGGGCTACAAGGCTAGTGACAATTCCACTTGGTATCGCGTTACCATTGCGGGTATTACCTACTGGACCAAGTCTACAAGTCTGAACTTGAACTAAGCAATCATGAATTAGGAGACGGCACACCGCGCGTGTTTCGTCTCCTTTTGTCTAAAGGAGCGACTTAAGATGGGTAAAATTCAATTCTATGGCGCCATTTCTCTCGATGGTTATTTGGCTACGACAACTGATAATATTGACTGGCTGACTGGCCTGCCGAACATCCCCGCCAACGTAGGCGCTGATACTCTAGCCACTATGTCGACCGCCATCATGGGCCGCGTCACGTACGAGGCAGTCCAGGCCATGGCCCCAGGGAGTCCATTGAATCCTCACAACCCCACGATGGTGAGTTACGTGCTAACCAGCCATCCAAGACCAACCCAACCCGGATACACTTTCACGTCAATAGACGTGGTTACACTGGCTACACAGTTGGCCCGACAGCCGGGCAACGTTTGGCTCGTCGGTGGCAGTGGCGTCTTAACCCCCTTACTGGCCGCCAACCTTGTCGACGACCTGTTTATCCAAATCGCCCCAGTTCTTCTGGGCAGCGGCAAACGCTTATTCGGTGATCTGGCACAGCCTCACAACTTTCAATTAGTCACGACCAACCAGTATGGCCCATTGTCCGAAGTCGTTTATCACCGGGTAAATTAGTTCACTTTCGCCCCTGCAATATGGTAGGCTGGACATAAATAGTGCTTAAGGGAGCGGTTACGATGTGGTTAGCCTTACATTTTTGGACCTGGATCATCCTGACGATTCTGGTGATTGTTGGTCTGACACGGCGCTCGGAAAAACGAGTGACCCAATTCTTATTACTGGCAAGACTGGCCTACCTGGTCATGATCATTAGTGGGGTCGTCCTGAGCATTCGGACATTTGGCCACGCCCCCCTACTGATCAGTCTCAAGTTTATCTTAGGGATTGCGACCATCGCGCTGATTGAAATCAGTTTCGGCCGCAAAATGGAACGTGATACGCCCCACCTGATTTACTGGGTATTGGGCGTTGTGGGCCTAATCACGGTTGGCTTGGGCCTGACTTTAGCTTTTCGGTAATATCCAGATGTAAATTAGAAGCGTGGGGCAAAAGGCGGTTAGCTGGCGAACATTAAGGCTGATAGCCGGCTAATCCTGGGTTTGGATTGTTCGGCTATCAGTTTTAAGCGGAGTCAGCTGCCTTCTGTCCCACGTTTCAGCAATATAGCTTTGGAGAGCAACAAAAGAGCCTGGGGTTTTATCCCAGGCTCTTTTGCTTACCTAAACTACTTATTGCGCATCTTCAAAGCCAGTTCCAACGTCCGGTCAACCAAAATAGATTGACTATCAGCCGTTGGGAATGTCGTTTCGGGTTCCCGTTCCTGAGCTAATGAGAGCTCGGTACACCCCAAGATAACGACATCGGCGTGTTGCGTCGTCATCATTTCACGAATGATGCGGTGGAACAGGTCGGCGTTGACTTCGTTATTTTCTTTAATATGGTGATAAATCAGCGTCATCGTCTCGTCCTCGATGGCATCGGTTGGCAGTACCGGGATTAACCCAGCTGCCTTCACTTCATCCTCATAGACCTTATCGGTGATGGTTCCTTGCGTTCCGGTAATCCCGATACGCTTGGCATCTGGATAACGACGCTTAATTTCCTTAACCGTCTCTCGCGGCATATGCAGAATAGGAATGTCGGTAGCCGCTTGCAAATCGTCATAGAAATAGTGAGCCGTGTTGCATGGCAACGTGAAGAACTCCGGGTGCAGCTGACTCTGCTGCTTGATGTCCTCTAACAAGCCTGGTAGTGGATTGGCCTGACTGTGATCCAAAATGTAGGCCGTCCGATCTGGTACCGTGGCGTGGTTGACCAAAATATAATTCAAATACTCTTGATCGGCGTGAGCTGGCGTCCGTAAGTTCAATTGATGTAAATAGCTTTCGGTGGCCATAGTGCCCATGCCGCCAATAATCGTAAAGAATTTTTGCATGGCAATTACCCCTTATTTTCTGCGAAGTACTTCTTAAAGTTAACCGTGTATTTGTGTTGCATCCACTGGATCAACGCCCAACGCTTCAGGTTCATATCCTGATCGTAACGATATGTGGTGCCGTACTTACCCGCCGCAATCAACTTTAAGGCCCGTTCCTTGTCAGCATTTTCACGCGTGTACTGCTTGAAAACCTTGACAGGAACCCCGAGCCACAGAGCGTGTTGGGTCTCATCCTTGTTTCCATAAACAGTCGGTGCGTCAGCCAGTTCACCCTTAACATAGTCCTTAACGACCCAGTCTGCAAGGTTGTATCCGTTCAACGTCACAAAAAAGCTGCTCCGACCTTGCCGCAAGTTGATTTCAAACAGCTTAAAGCTGTGGTCGCGGACGTCGTACTTCATGTCGAAGTTGGCGTAACCGGTAAAGTCGATGGCTTCCAGGAATGTTTGAATATTCTTGTAAATTGTTTCGTTGTATTCCGGAATAATTGCCACGTAATTACCAATAGCCGATGGTGCGGGATCTTCTAGCAATGGATGGCCCAAACACATCATCTTCACGTGATGGTGTTGGTCCACATAAGCATTCAGGACCCGCATGTTACTGTCATCACCGGGCACGAAGTCCTGTAAGATCAGGTCGGACGTATACCCATTTGCATAGGCCTTTGCCACAATATCCTTGAACTCTGTTTCACTCTGAATCCGGAAAGCTTTCTTCCGACCTTCGAAGTGCACGTCGAGCCACTCTACACTGTTGGCTGGCTTCAAAGCGACTGGATAGTCAAAGGGTTGTTCGACATCTCCGTCGGCCGCTTCATCCTTGGTGATGATCCGGGTTGCCGGGTAAGGCAAGTCGTACTGATCACATACCTTGTAGAAGTTTTCCTTATTGTTTAAGTGCCGCAGCTTATCGTAATCAATGTACGGGCAGATAAAGACATCTTCCAATTCGGCCTTGTGTTTACTGATCAGTTCGGCATAACCATCCCCACACCCAATTAAAATAACGGGTTCGGGATGATTGGCATACCGTTCCTTGAGTTTACGCATGGTTTCGATCCACACAGGGTCCTCATCGAACCCAGGAATCAATTCCAGGTTAACCACCTTGGTATAGCGGGTCGGGGCCAACTGAATGCTGGCGAAGGCCTGAACAGGTTCATGGTACAGATCATAAAATGACCGTGCCATCCCGTAAACGTTGAAGTCACTCCCCAACAAGATTGGGGTGAATTTTACGCCATTGTTTTCCATAACTATTTTAAAGTCCCTTCACAACTACTTTTATGTCTGTTTAAACGCAAGCAAGGTTGTTAGCGGACGAGTCCAATAGCAACCTTGAGCGTTATGGATGCACCGTGCACGGCACATCGTAAATTATTAAACTTGCGTCCGGTGGACCAGATCAACCGTCTTGGCCGTCGTATTTTCTGGGAAGTAAACTTCGTACCAGAGAATGAACGTGTAGATGGTGAAGATCTTTTGCATGCTGGACTTACCATTGATGTGTTCACGTAGAATATCCATCAAGGCTTCGGTATCAAAGAACTTGTGAGCCACATCGGAATTGAATGCCTCAATGATCCGTGACTTATAAGGTTCCGTCTTGATCCAAGTCGCGATTGGGGATGGGAAGCCCATCTTTTCCTTCTTCGCTACCCGTTCTGGCAATTCGGCCTCGGCAGCGGTCCGCAAGGAAACCTTAGTTTCATCTGTGTGGATCCGTGTCTTCACTGGCATGGTTGCAGCAAATTTAGCAACTTCCTTATCAACCAACGGCGTCCGAACTTCCAGAGAATTCGCCATACTCATCCGGTCGGCCTTGTGTAAGATATCGTAAGGTAACCAAGTGTTAATGTCGAAGTATTGCATTTGGGTCATTTCGTCCAGACCCTTGACGTCATCAAACAAGTGCTTGGTGTAGGCCCCAGCATCTTGGTTGAGCTTAGGGTTCTTCAGAATCTTGTTCCGATCATGATAGTCAAACACATAGTTGACCCGGTAGTAGCGTTCGCTCAATGGTTGGGCCCCACGCACCAGGAACCGCCGACCGTGGAATCGAGGGAATTTTTCGGCAATACCACCCAGCATCTTCCGAATACCCTTTGGCACCCACTTCTGGTAGCGTTCGAATGGAATGGCTTCGAGGTATGTGTTGTAACCTCCGAAGAATTCATCGGCCCCTTCACCAGACAGGGCAACCTTTACGGATTCCCGCGTCCCCTTAGACAAGTAGTATAACTGCATGGCTGAAGGATTTGATAATGGTTCATCCATGTAGTACATGATGGTTGGCAGGATATCGAAATAATCCTCACCCGTCATGTAGAGTGGCGTGTTCTTTTGCTTGATTTCCTTGGCAAACTCGGTAGACCAGCTCAATTCACTGTACTTAGAGTTCTTGAACCCTAGGGAGAACGATTGAATTGGCTTGAGTTTGGAGGCTTCATTCAGCACGTAGGAAGAATCAATCCCGCTAGATAAGAAGCTCCCAACCTCAACATCTGCGATCATGTGAGCCTTAACGGATTCGTCAACGATGCCACGGATCTTTTTGGCATCCTCTTCGACCGTTTGACTGTTATCGATGTGATCGTAGTTGAACTTGAAGTAACGGTGTGTTTCCGTTTCTCCGTTCGCGTGGTGAATGAAGTATTGCCCAGGCAACACCTTGTAGACATTCTTGAACATGGTGTCCCGTGATGGGATGAACTCAAAGCTCAAGTGGATTGGCAACAAGGCTTCATTGAATTCCTTCTTAAAGTTTGGGTGTTCAAGGAAAGCCTTGATTTCAGAGGCCCACAAGAACGTCTTGCCATCGTCGTAGTAGTACATTGGCTTGATACCAAAATGATCCCGGGCACCAAAGACTTCGTTGTTCGTCTTGTCGTAAATGGCAAAGGCGTACATTCCCCGAAGCCGATCCAACAATTTAGGACCCCAAGCATCATAACCGTGGATCAAAACTTCAGAATCCACATCAGTTTGGAATTCATAGCCGAGCTTTTGTAAGTCAGCCCGAATTTCTTTGTAGTTATAAATTTCACCATTAAAGGTTAAGACCTTCGTTTGGTCCCGGTTGTACATCGGTTGCTTACCGTGAGCCAAGTCAATGATCGACAGCCGACGGAAGCCCATGACAGCTTGGTCATCACTGAAGTAAGCCTCGTCATCTGGCCCCCGGTGCTTGATGCGGTCTGCCATATCATTAATCGTGGTAGCCGGAACATCCTTTTGGTTCACGTAGCCAACGAATCCACACATGTGCGTATCCCCTTTTTCCTGTTTATTATTAAGTCTAATTTGGTCGTTCATTAAAATTTAAATGAAACACAACACCCATCATTTTAGCAAATTTATTTCGGGAATACCATATTATTAAGGATTCTTAAACGGTTCGCTGAAAATACCCTATGATGGGGCCAATTCACTAAGCTTGATGGAATCGGTTACTTTGACCTGACGCCGGCCAATTGTCTCAATAATTCCAGACGTCGCTAATTGACGTAGCTTGCGGCTTAACGATTCCGGTGTCATCCCCAAATAAGCGGCTAAGTCCTGCTTACTCATGGGTAGGTCAATCGTCCCAGTTGTATGACCGGTGAGTTCCTGTAAATACCCTGCCAAACGGGGCAGTGCATCGGGAATCGCCAACAGAGTTGCTTGGTGCTCAGCGGCCTTCAACCGGTCGACCAGGGCACCCAGTAAGGCCATTGACAATGGTGGCAGCTTTTTGATCAGCGCCGTCAGCGCGGCCCGCGAGATGGTACACAGCTCCGTTGTCTTGGTGGCTTCGGCGTATGAGGCGTGGATTTCATCCGTAAACAGCGCAATTTCACCAACAAAGTCTCCCGGGTTTAGGACCCGTAAAACTTGTTCTCTGCCATCCTCGGCCAAATGGTACAGGCGGACCTGCCCCTGATTAACGATATACAGCGTTTGCGAAACCTCGCCCGTACTAAAAACAGCGCCCCCTTTTTCGGCGTGAATCGGTCGGGTCACTTGCGCCACCGAAGTCATCTGCTCGCTCGACAACCGCTGAAAAATTGGCACCTGTGAGACACACTCTAATTCTCGTTCAATCGAATGCTCATGCGTATGGACACTTGCCATCACGACATCTCCTTTAAAATATTGACTACCGGTTATCCTTGACCGACCGTCTCCGGCATATCGACGACGAATCGGTCATTGCTGTTTAAGTTCTGCAATCATCTACGGTCTATTCTAGCAAATAATTGACTATAAACGGTGTGCAACGGCTTATTCGGTAAAAATATGCTATAGTAAATCTTATATTTGAGCATTTTCGAAGGAGGAACCCCCATGTCTCGTCAAACCCATCAGGCCTGCACCTCATTTCTCGCCGGCAAGCTGGCTACCATCGACAGTAGTCCCTTAATTGCCCGCAATGAAGATAACGGCGTCGCCATCTGGCCAAAGCAAGCCGTCGTACACCCAGCGACCGATAACACAAACACAACCTTTATCTCAAAGAATAATCACTTCACGACCACACTTCCGATCCACGCGGCCCACTACACTGCCGTGCCGGATACGGATCCCAGTGAAGGCGATTACGCCGAAAGTGGCATCAATGGTCATAACGTGGCCATGAGCGCCACGGAATCCGCCTATGCTAATAGTCGTGTTCTAGGCGTGGATCCACTCGTTGATGATGGCATCGCCGAAGATGCGATGGTCACTGTCGTTTTACCCTACGTGAACTCGGCCCAAGCCGGCATCAAGCGGCTGGGTCACCTCGTCGAGACCAACGGTGCAGCCGAAGCCAACGGTGTCCTCTTCAGCGACAGTGACGAAGTCTGGTATATGGAAATTGTCAGCGGACATCACTGGGTCGCTCAACGTATCCCAGACGATATGTATGCCGTAGTCGCCAATCAGCTGGCCATTCAGGACATTGACTTTGACCGTCCTGCTGACTTTCTGACCTCCACTGACATCCGACACTTCGTTCAGGTCAACCACCTCAATCCAGATGGCAATCGGTTTAACTCTCGGCATATTTTCGGCACACAGACTGTATCTGACGCCCACTACAATACGCCCCGGGTCTGGTATGGACACAAGTTATTCACGCCTAGTGCCTTTGAAAATCCGACCGATCAGGAGCTCCCTTTCATTCGTCACGCGGAGAGAAAAATCAGCGTGCCAGATGTCGCAGAATTACTAGGTTCTCACTACCAGGAAACCCCCTACGATCCCTTGGGCGATGGTACTGAAACCGAACGCCACCTCTACCGGTCCATTGGCCTTTCACGCACGGAGAATTCTCACATTCTGCAGATCAGACGCCACGTCGTCCCCCAACTCGCCGGGCTCATTTGGCAATGTCTGGGTAATCCTGCCTTCAACCCATATGTTCCTTTCTACGCCAACGGCGATCAACTGGGTACTGCCTATGCGGCGGACAACCAGCAATTCTCTCCACAGAATCCCTATTGGGCTGGTAAATTGCTTGAGGATCTCAGTGAGACGCACTATCACCAGAATCGCCAGCTCATCGCCGACTTTCTAAAGCGTACGCAGTCATTGGGGATTCAGCGAGTGACCGTGGGCGATGCCCTGACAACGACCGACGACACGAACTTAGGCCGCTTCAATGCGGCCACCGCACAACGCTTTGCGATCGAAATTGAAAATCAGGCCGGCAAATTGCTCTGTGCCAACGCTGAACAGTCGCAACTGTCTTTTACTATGGACCAGAATTTGTGAATTGATACCGTTTTCAGAGCAAGTGCGGTATAATGAAATTAGCAGCTAGCCCTGAAAGGAATGATTATAATGGATGAAGTTGTACTCTTTAATCCTGGCGATTCAATTGGTAACTTTCACGATTATCACGAAGCCGTCCAATCGGCGCAGATCTATCAAGAACGGCATACCGATGCCGGTCACGTTTTGGTAGTGAAGAGCGAAAAAGGTGAGCCTTCCTTTGATATCTTCCTAGCAGAATCACAACTGGGAAATGGCCAGACCGGCCACGCGGCCAGCGAGCGTTACCAGATTTCCAAGAAACTTTAATTTAGATAAAGCGAGCGTCGACGAAGATTGGTTCGTCGGCGCCCTTTTTGTCTAAATGTTTATTCAAATAGGTCTAACTGTGCCTTCAAGTACTGGCCGGTGACACTAGCCGGGGTCTCACTGACCGCAGCCGGTGTCCCGGTTGCCACCAATTGGCCCCCGGCAATCCCACCGCCGGGCCCCATATCAATCACGTAGTCCGCGTTGGCAATCAGATCTAAGTCGTGCTCAATAGCAATGACCGTGGCCCCTTGCTGCAGAAGCTGATCGAAAACCTTGATCAACTGCTGAATATCCAAAGGGTGCAAGCCAACCGTGGGTTCATCAAAAATAAACAGCGTCCCATTCTGACGCTTGCCAATACGGGAAACCAACTTCAAACGTTGGGCCTCCCCACCAGAAAGTGCTGGCGTGCTTTCACCGAGTAACAGGTACCCCAGCCCCATGTCATGAAGCGTCTGTAAGGTCTGCTCGATGCCGGCTTCTTCGACAAAGACGGGTAAAGCCTCATCGACAGATAGTGCCAGAACATCGGCAATGCTGTAATCCTGCCATTTCACGGCTAACGTTTCTTGATTATAACGCTGACCGTGACATTGCGGACAGACCTCCGTAATGTCCGGCAAATACTGAACATCCAAGGAAATCTGGCCAGTTCCATTACACGTCGGACAAGCCCCCGCCTTAACGTTGTACGAAAAGCGGCTATTGGTATAACCCTGTTTCTGAGCTGCCGGTGTGGCCGCAAACAGCTTCCGCAAGCGATTTAAGATATCAGTATACGTGGCCACCGACGACCGGACATTCTTACCCACTGGAACTGAGTCGACCTTGATAACGTGCCGAATGCCCGCCCGGTCGAGTTGTGTAACGTGTTTAGGTAACGGCCGATGCGCCACTTCGGCTTCAATCGCCGGAATCAGACTGTCGAGAATCATGGTCGTCTTGCCAGCACCACTCATCCCCGTGACCGTCGTTAACCGATTCTTGGGAAATTTCACGGCCACATCATCGATGTTAAATCGATGCTGAACCTCCAGACTAAGCTGACCTTTTTGCCAAAGTGCCTGGTTGCTCAGCTGTGGCCGCTCACGCAACTGGGTCGTCCCGTTCAGGAATGGGGCAATCAGTGAATGTGAACTATGGGCCACTTCAGCGACCGTGCCCTGATCCACCACCGTACCGCCATTTTTCCCAGCGCCGGGACCAATCTCAATCACATAATCGGCTGCACCAATAATTCGGGTGTCATGGTCAACGACTACCACAGAATTTCCTTGCGCTACCAATCCCCGAAAAGCTTTGATCAGACCGGTCACGTTAGCCGGATGTAAGCCGACAGACGGTTCATCCAAGACGTACAAGACACCAGTCGTTGCGCTTCGTAAGGTTCGTCCCAACTGAATTCGTTGGAGTTCCCCCGTCGATAACGTTGCCCCGGGCCGACTCAATGTCAGATAATCTAAACCCAGGTCGACCATTGGTTGGAGGCTACGTACTAGCTCATCAACGAGATCCGTTCCCAGCTTATACATCCTGGTAGGAAGCCAGTCAACAATTGTTCCAGCGAATTCGCGCAATTGCTTCACAGGCAAATCACTGACCTCAGCCAGATTCTTACCGTTTAGCAATTGCTTCAACAGCTTCGGGTTCAACCGCGTACCCTGACAGGTCGGACAAGTGTCAAACGTATAAAATTTATTGAGCTTCGCAATTGTCCGTTCATTCGTTGTCGTAGCTAAGCTATCTTCAACCGCTGCAAAGGCGTTCTCGTAGACGGCATTATCCATGTGGAAGATCTTTCCCTTGCTACTAGGAATCGTGATGGCCACATTCTGTTTGGGCCCATGCAAGACCCGCTGTTTGTCGGCTTCGCTCAGATCCTTGTAGGGAATATCAATGGGAATCCCAATACCATTGGCCACTAAGGGCATAAAGTTACGGCCAGGCAAATGCCAGGACGCCACGGCCCCCTCTTCAATCGTCTGGTCCTCATTTGCAATCAATAGTGACGCATCCAGCTGCCGGACCTGCCCCAGACCGCCACAGGTCGGACAAGCACCGTCAGAGTTAAATGCGAAGTCTTCGGCCCCGGGCGCACGGAAAGTCACGCCACAGGTCGGACAGGTCACGTAGCCGTCATTTTCGGCTACTGCCAGTGTTGGTGGTACCTGATGACCATTGGGACAGACGGGCGATCCCAGTCGCGAAAAGACGAGCCGTAAAATATTGAGACTTTCCGACATCGTTCCCACGGTCGAACGTACCCCAGGAACTTGGGGACGCTGACGGAGAGCCAGTGCGGAGGGCAGGTATTCGACGGATTCAACGGCCGCCTTACCCATCTGATTGATGCGCCGGCGGGTAAACGTGGACAGCGCATTCAGATAGCGCCGGGCACCCTCGGCGTAGAGCACCCCCATAGCCAGTGATGACTTACCGGAACCACTGCGCCCAGTGATCGCCACGAATTTATTCAACGGAATATCAACATCTAAATTCTTGAGATTGTTGACCTTTGCTCCACGAACTTTAATCTTAGTCGGTAACTGATTTGCCATAAAAATTAGGGACCCCTTTCGAAATTAGTCAGTAATTTTATTCTACCCTACTTATCCTAAAAATTCAGGGTTACGGCTTAACTATCGTTTTAAGCACGAAGTAGTCGTTCCCCCGGGTAACTGGCCGCGACAATCGTCGGATCGGCGAACAGTTTCGCACATTGGCAAGCGTCTCGTGTATAATACGATGATAGGGCTTTCAAAATTCATTTATGGAGGCAATTCTTGTGAAAAAGAGAAGCGACATTTCAATTAGCATTATCGTCTTTTTAATCCTAGATGTGATCCTCGGTAGCATCTTTTACACGCTGGGATACGCCATCACCTGGTCAACTGGCATCGCGGTGGTCTTGGCCATCATCTACTGGCTATTTCCGCAGATTGGGCGCCTGCTCGGGCTTAACCGGCCACAAGCCGAGCACCCCATTCAACCGGTTGAAACACCCTACACCGATTACTATCAGATCACCTGCGTTCTCGGCCGGGAGACCTGTCCAGACTGCGGCGCACAGGATGGTCGCGTCTACCGGACGGATGAAGCACGACCGGGGATCAACTATCCCCCCTTCCACGACGGCTGTCGGTGTATCGCCGCCCCATGTACGGGTGATCTCCCCACGACCACAAATCGGCAGTATCTCGATCCAAAGACGGGCGAATTGGGGATGGGCCCCTATCTGACGTATAGTAACTGGCGAAAGGCCATGCTCAAAGAATACGGTAAGGACGTTTTTCAAAAATAGTGTCCCGAGCAGGCATCGAACCTGTCCACGCCGATTCACACTGAGGAAATTGCGTGCTAATTTTTCAATAAATAAATCGTCAAAACCAATTGTCCCCTTACCGGCAAATCGGTATACTGGAAAAGTTAGGAGGCGGTAATCATGGGCCGTTGGATCCCATTCATTGGCGTCAGTCTACTGTGGATCGTACTGCTCCTCAGAGATTTTCAACAGCACCGTTACCGCCGAATTTGGTGGTGGCTAGGCTGTTGGGGACTAAGCGCCCTGACTTGGACGCCGGTCACCATTACGCTGGGGGGTAGTGTGGGCCAGATTCAAACTTTTTGGATCGCCGGTGGTACCTGGGTTATTTGGCCCCTACAACCTGCCAGTGTTGACTTGTCATTCTGGTTGAACATTGTCATGACTATCCCACAGGGTATCATCTGGCAATACAATCACAGTCAACACCGGTGGCGACAATGGCTACTCGCCGGTCTTGCAACCGGATTGACCCTAGAGGGTGGACAAGCTATCTTTAATGGACTGGTCAGTCTGGGTCGTTGGGTCGACATTAATGACGTCCTGACAAATTGTACGGGCGTCATCATTGGCGCGGCTTGTATGCTAGCCCTGCAACGCCATTATCGGGTTTTAAAATGAGGAGGAATGTCATATGTTCATGACGACTGGAGGCTTAAACCGGTCCCATCAAATTCAAGGCATCTTGACGGCAACGGCCCACACCATGTTACGGTCGGAAAAGCCGGATCAATTCGAACTCTTCGACGGCTTATTCGACGATGCCAAACAAGAGTTAATGAAGAAAGCACAAGAAATGGGGGCAGACGGCCTGATTGAAGTTCGCTTCAATACTGAGATTGCGCAAATGAATGTTGCCCCGAAATTTCTAGTGGTTCACGGCTACGGGACAGCTGTTAAATTTCCTAAATAAAAAAAGTTTTAATTAAGGGTTCACATTTATACACAGATAGTGTAATATATTATTTGTTGTTGAGTTGCCCCGATGGCGGAACTGGCAGACGCGCAGCGTTCAGGTCGCTGTTTGAGAGATCAAGTACAGGTTCGAATCCTGCTCGGGGCATCATGAATAACTGATATAGGAACCTTGTTAGATTAACGTCTAACGAGGTTCCTATTTTTTATATCTCGTATTCACCAGCTTGATGTAGACACCCTCTCTTTCCACATCAAGTCACTGCTTATTTCCTCACGCGTCTTTTATTATCATCTCAATAAAATTTAATTTTTTATTTTTAAATCTTCTGTTATACTTAAACGGCCTTGTCAACCAGGTAATCAATTGACTTCTTTAATCATATTTCGAAAAAGCATTCTGCCGGATTAGTCTCACCTGAGTCCCCGCAGTCGTTTCCCTTTTAAGTTGACGTCAGATGCTCGCCACAATCACGTATACCCTTTACGAACTGACCACTCCCCTGAATTTTGAAAGTGGACTAAGGCTAAATTTATCAACAATCGCTGTATTTATCTATGGATATGCTATATAATTATCATGATGTTACATTTTAACCAGATTGCCTCTCATTTTGATTGTTCACGTGACCAAAATGGGCTCGTGACGAGCAGGCTGAGGTATTTTACTTGCCAGCGGCAATTTAATTGTATACAATACACTGGAAAGTAAACGAAAGGAGGCCAATACGATGGCAGACGTTAACCCCGTATTGTTGGATGAACAGTTATGTTTTTCAATCTATTCGGCCAGCAAGAAATTCAATCATTTTTACCAGAGTGCTTTAGCGCCCTTTGGCTTAACCTATCCCCAGTACATCGCAATGCTTGTTCTGTGGGAAAGAGCCCCTCTGACTGTTCACCAACTTGGCGAACGCTTGGAATTAGACAGTGGCACGTTGACGCCGTTACTGAAGCGACTCGAAAAGCAAGGCTGGGTCACTCGGGTTCGGAGTCAAACCGACGAAAGGCAAGTCCTGATTCATTTGACTGAAATGGCCACAACCAAGCGTGATGAAGTCTACTCACGAATTGGTCAATGTCAAACGTTGCTTGGGATGTCGTCAAAAGAAATTGATTCGATGATGACTGAGCTGGTGACCGTCAAACAACAGCTCGATACGGTCAGCAACGAACGACTCATTACAAAAGAAGTCGATAAAGTTAATTAAAGAAGACCAACGCCCCCATTTACGAGTGCGTTGGCCTTTTTTGTCGTATTCATTAGCTAATTTACGTGACTTTACAATGAATTCCTTTCCCTAGCGCAGCGTTGCAATCATCGCGGCCACTGCAATGAGATTGTTAAACCCATGCAGAATAATTGTCGTCTGGAGCTTGTCCGTCTTCCGGTAAATGTAGGCGAACGTGCCGCCCATCAGTGCATAGACCAGCCAGCTAATGATATTATCACTCTGGTGGACCAACGAAAAAATGACCCCACTGGCAATGACCGGCACCCAGAACATCTTGGCCGGGAAACACCCGCCGACGAGGATTCCCCGAAAAGTCAGTTCCTCCAGAAAAGGTGAAGCCAACACGGCTGTCAGGCTAAGCATCACCAGTGTCAACGTGCTATGCCCCATGATATCAGCAATCAAGGTGTTATTCTTCGTACTAGTTTCGCCAAAGAAAACGTTATTGACCACGTTCAGGATAATTTCCGTGACAATAATGAACACGTATCCCTTGACCATTAACTGCCAGTCCTCACGTGTCAACCGTTGCCAGTGAACGGGATGCACCCGCTGAAAGATCCAAGCACCCAACGCAATCGCCACGGCAAAGCCGACTAGGTAGCCGGCTGCCCACAGTCCCCGTTGCAGTGTGGTACCGTGCGCCATAAAGTTTAGCGGAATCTGAACCACTGACGTCACGACAATCATAATCAGGACCCATCCAAAATTCCAATAGCTAACTGGTTGCTGTTTAATTTGCACGTTATCATTCCCTCTATCTCTTTGTTTTTTTGCCGAACAAACCCGTAACCCGTCTAGGCTACCACCGTTTATCGCATCCTATTAAAAACCGCAAAAATTTTTCCGAATATTTATTTTTTAATGGCATTTTTTCGTATTCTGCGGTACTATAGGTTTGCGGGTAAGTTTGAACTAAGGTTCAACTTACGCGTGAGGCTTCTGTCCTCATTCAACAGACAGATTTCATTTTACTCCCCCAAAGTAGATGAAATTTTTACAACATAATCCCCCAATTATGTTGTAACCTTACTCTTTGGCCATTGCGACTTATCGTAATGGCTTTTTTTTGTGCCTATTTTTAAGCGTCACATCTTCTAGGGGATTCCCTAGTCATCGTCATCTTCAAATGGTCGGTGCGGCCACAACGTCCAGTACAAGAAGAAATTGACGACCGTTGCCAGCAGCATGCCACCAAATCCGACCACAACTTTTAGCCAACCAACCAAGGCCCACGCCAGCACCCCCCAGAGGGTACCTCCAATAATGAGACCGGTCGCTAGGATAATTAGGATCATCGTTAACACTTTCACCAGCGTTAGCTCCCTTCACAAGTTCAATACCAAAAGCTTACCACGTTTCTGCCAACTTATCGAAAATAATTTTGATGCCATTTATAAGTGTAATTGGTCGAACCAATGGTGAAGAATTCAAATCGTGCAATCGCTTGCAATAGCGCCGTTTTAGCGTTTTACCTCACCCCAATTTTAGCGAATTCAAGGGGAATTAATTGCTTATTGTCAGCCGGTAATCTAAGATAAATAGTGAAGAATACGCTAAGTTTTAGCAGAAAGGACGACGATCAAGCTTGAAAATAATTACATTACACGTTTTAGATGATTCCTTGCAGGTGAGTTACTCGCCGGCCGGCCAACCCGCTGCCCAGCGGCAATTTACGATTGCCTACAATTCGGATCAAGCTATCGGCGAAAATTTGGAAAATTTACGACTGAAGTTAGCGGGTCTCGATGTGGACGCTGCCGTCATCGACAATGCACTGAGCTACCCCTTCTCCGATACTGTCGTCGGCATCAATCACCAACGGATCGACATCGGACTCGCCATCACTAACATGCTCAACATCCCCGTTGTCAGCAGTCAGGCCATTGCTGACCAGGGTTTAAATGCGGCGCTTACCGCTAAACGCAACTACCTGAGTTGGCACCTCGACTATTACGGCCAATATCAAGGAAAACGGAACTACGGGCAAGAGGCTATGCTCACCGTGGGCAACGGGTTCTTTGGCCTACGAGGTGCCTACACCGAAGCCCATGCCGATCACGACAACTATCCCGGCATGTACACCGCGGGTCTCTATGATCAACTGTCGACCAATATTAACGGTCGCCAAGTTACGAATGAAGATCTAGTCAACCTGCCTAATGCGCAGGCGCTAACCTTTGGTGTTGACCATCAGAATCCATTTCAGATCAAGGCCAGCGACATTCAGGACATCTATCGTAGTCTCGACCTACACACCGGTGCCCTGTCAACGACTATGTTGGTTCAACTGCCCACCGGCCACAGTTTACAAATCAAAACAACGAAGCTCGCCAATATGAAAGACTGGCATCGCCTCGGCATCCGCTACAGTGTGACCCCCCTCAACTTTGCGGGCACCCTGCAAATCTATTCAGAAATTGATGGTAGCGTTATCAACAGCAACGTTGACCGTTACGCCGCCTTCGATCAACATCACATCAAGGTGACTGGCACCGGTCAACAACCCGACACAATCTACTTGGAAGGTCAAACCAAAGCCTCCAAGGTCAACTTTATCTTTGGTTCCCAACTCGTTGGTCCCGGTAAAGCGCTCGATGCCCCAGTCGACACCCGGCCGAATGCCGAACAACACATCCAGCAAATGCGCTCGGTTGCCGTCCAACCTAACCAAACCTATACCTTTGAAAAAAATGTGGTGCTGTTCACCAGCCGCGAAACCAAAACGGACCTCATGACGACCGCCACAGCCGACCTCCAACAAGCTAACTTTGCTAACACCCTGGCCAGCTCGACCGCTTACTGGCAACAACGGTGGGCCGGCGCCGATATTCAGATCACCGGTGACATTACCGCGCAAAAATTAACGCGGGTCAATCTCTATCACCTGTTCTCCTCGGCGCAAGCCATCGCTTCCGGCAAGATTGATGCATCCGTCAACGCCAGAGGCCTCGATGGCGAAGCTTACCGGGGGCACGTCTTCTGGGATGAAATGTTTGATCTTCCCGTTTACGCGCTTCACGATCCGCAACTCGCCAAGCAACTCCTGATGTATCGTTACCGACGACTGCCAGCAGCCAAGCAGAACGCTAAAGACGCGGAATTTGCTGGCGCCATGTACCCGTGGCAATCCGGTGAGGTCGGCGACGAACAGTCACAAGTGGTTCACTTGAACCCCCTGACCAACACCTGGGACCCGGACTACTCCTCGTTGCAACGCCACGTCTCATTGGCCGTCGCCTACAACGTGATCATGTACACCCACATTACCGGTGACACGGACTTTATGGCCAACTATGGTTTAGAAATGTTGGAGGAGATCTCACGGTTCTGGCTCAGCAAGGCCAAGTTGGATACGAAGACCAACCGTTACACGATCGATCAGGTCATGGGCCCCGACGAATTTCACGAGAATTATCCCAACTCTGAGTCAACTGGTCTGGCTAATAACGCCTACACCAATCTGATGGTCACCTGGCTTTTCAACCAGTTGACCGATCTGCGGCAATCCTTACCACAGGCACAGGTGACAGCCGTCGATCAGAAGACTGGCTTTGACCAGGATGTAACAAAGAAGGTCGCTGATGTGAGTCACCACCTTAAGCTAGATATCAGTCCGGACGGCATCATCGGGCAATTTGAGGGTTACTTTAAGCTCCCTCGCCTAGACTTTAGCAAGTACCAGAAGAAGTACGGCGACATCTCCCGAATGGACCGGATCTTAAAGGCCGAGGGCAAGACGCCCGATGCCTACCAGGTCGCTAAACAGGCCGATGCCTTGATGGCCTTCTACAGCTTGGATGCTGCGGCTGTCATGGGCCTGCTCAAACAACTGGGTTATGACTTACCGCAGCAGGCACTGATGACGAATCTACAGTTCTACCTCGACCGGACGACCCACGGTTCCACCCTCTCACGCATCGTCTACGCCGTTTTGACCGCGATGGCTGGGAACATGGACCAGTCGTGGAAACTCTTCTCACAGGCCCTGCTGTCCGACTATTACGACATTCAAGGCGGCACCACTGCCGAAGGCATCCACCTCGGTGTCATGGGCGCCGTTACCCTGATGTCCACGCGGCACTATGCTGGTGTCGATGTCCTCGCACCCCAGCTCACAGTGAACCCCCGCTTGCCAGAAAACTGGCAGGCCATTCGTTTTCATCAGCTGGTTCGGGACATCCGCTACACCTTTGAGATCGACCACCGTCAAGTTACGGTAACCGCCGACCATACTGCCACACTAACCATTGGTCAACACGAAGTTTCACTAAAACCGCAACAACCCGCAACCATTTCATATTAAGGAGTGTTTCGCAATGACAAAATTTGCTGATATTAAAGGATTCGTTTTCGACTTGGACGGGGTCATCACCGATACTTCCGTCTTGCACGGTACTGCCTGGCACCAACTGGCCGACTACCTCGATGTGGCCTGGAGTGAAGAGCTTGCTAACGGCCTCAAGGGCATTAGCCGGATGGACTCGCTGGAAATGATCTTAAAAGCTGGGGGTAAGGAACACGATTACACCCAGGCTCAAAAGGAAGAATTGGCCACCAAGAAGAACACGAACTACGTGGCCGAGGTCGACAAGATGACACCTGCCAACATTCTCCCGGGGATGAAAGCTTTCCTAGACGATCTGCGGGCTAAGGGCTACCAGTTATCCTTGGCATCTGCTTCCAAGAACGCCCCTCGCGTGCTGGACAAGCTCCAATTAGCCGACTACTTCCCAAAAGTCGTTAACCCAGCTAGCCTGACCCACGGCAAGCCAGACCCTGAGATCTACACCAAGGGTGCGCAACTGTTAAACTTACCGCCCGAACAATGTATTGGGGTCGAGGATGCTGCTGCCGGTGTCCAAGCCATCAATGCAGCTAATGAGGTCTCCCTCGGTATCGGTGATGCCACTGAATTAGGTGCAGCCGACATGGTCTTCGCGGACACGGCAGACGTGACGTTGGCTAACATTGCTAAGAAATTAGACTAACCCAATTATACTGGTAACGGCGCGCACCATAGCACCGGTTTTAGAACCTGAAAAACGACAAATTAACGCATAACGCTACTGTTCCCAATCACGGAATAGTGGCGTTTTTGATTACCCCTACTGATCACTAATGAAGGAAATGGCGAGTTTGTTACATCCTTTCTAGTAACTTTAGAAAAATTTAGGCTCTCATAAATAAGATAATAAAAAGACGACACCCGCCATTCCCCACCGCAACGGTGAGTGAACTAACTGACTATCGCCTGTATTTTTGAACTGTTTTCCCCAAACGAAATACGCTATACTAACAAGACTGGTCATCTGCCTTATTGGATCAAGCCGTAATGGCGCAGACCCTTCACGATACCGTCATCCATATTGCCATCCGTGACGTACGCCGCCTTATTCTTAGCCTGGAAGACGCCGTTGCCCATGGCAATCGGAATATCGACCTCGTCAAACATCTGCAAGTCGTTTAGGCCATCCCCGAAGGCATAGGTTTTGATCTTGTCGAGACCGGCTTCTCTCAGGAATGTCCGAATTCCCGTCTGTTTGGTGACACCCGTCTGCATGGTATCCAGTGCCCGCGGATTGTTCCGCACGAAAGATAACGTGCCCGCAAATTTTTCTTGGTAAATTTTCTCTTTGTCGCGATTGAAGACATTCAGGAAGTTAATGTCCTGAGACTGATACCATGTGGGGGCGACCTGCGCGTCTAACCGCAATAATTTAAAGTTATCGGTCGTATCTTGATTGGCTTGACTCAGGCGAAATCCCTGATTGTTGAAATACCCCAGCGGATCACCTTGCGCCTTGGCGAAAGCCGTGATGGCCGCCAACGTCTTCTGGTCGATCACGGCCGCGGTTAATTTCTTGCCCTGATACTGCACGTAACTACCGTTCGCACTGACCACAGCATCGATTCCCGTGGCATCCAAGACATATTGAATTTCAAAAATGTTTCTTCCAGTCGCAATAACTGGTAAAATATGATGTTGTTGCATTTCTTGAATGGCTGCGACACTTGTCGGTAAAACATTCTTGTTGTCGTCAAATAACGTCCCATCCAAGTCAAAAAAGACGATTGCTTGATACATTTAATCAACCTCCTAATCCACTAATACCAACGGTTTCATTATACAACAATGACCAAAGTACTGGAAATGGCGAAAAATTTTCTTCCCGGCAGATGTAGTAGTCAGTCATTTTATGGTACACTATATCTTGTATTTCTAATAAAAGAGGGGCTATCATGGTGATAATTACAGCTGGAATGATCGGGGTCGGCAAAACGACCCTAACTGGAAAAATCGCATCACACTTAAATACGCAAGCATTCTTCGAACCGGTCGGTGATAACCCGGTGTTACCACTCTACTACCGGGACCCAAAGCAATATGGTTTCTTGCTACAGATCTACTTCCTGAACAAGCGGTTTAGTATGATCAAACGTGCCCTCGCGGACGACAACAACGTCCTCGACCGTTCAATCTATGAAGACGCCCTGTTCACGCGAGAAAACAACGCTGAAGGGAACATTACGGACACCGAACTCGAGGTTTACTTACAACTCCTTGACAACATGATGACCGAACTGAATGAACTCCCAAAGAAGGCACCAGATTTATTAGTTTACGCTGACGCCGACTTCGACACCATTCTTCACCGTATCAAGAAGCGTGGTCGGGACTACGAACAATTCGACAATAATCCTGAATTGGAATCTTACTACAAGAAGATGTGGACGGCTTACCAAGGTTGGTTTGCCGACTACGACATCAGTCCTAAGATCAAGATTGACTTACAGAAGTACGACTTGGATCAACCAGGTAATACTGAGCTTGTCTTGCGTCAAATTGATGACGCCTTAAAAGACATTCGGACCGACGCAACGGTCTAAATTGACAAAAAACTCCCCCAAGCCAGAGATGGTTTGTAGGAGTTTTTTTAATTTAATGGTCCGCCGTCTCGGATGGCAGCAGGATAATCTGGCTGTCACCATCATCGTAGGCCAAGACAGTATCTGGGAGTTCGGGAGCATAAGCGAAATCCGTATCGAACCCCGCACTGAGGGCTCCTGGGTGATCATCTTCATCCAATTGAACGTATTCAAACGTAGTCGTCCCATTGTTATTATGCAGCTTAAACGTCAGTAGATTCTCCAGTGGGAATACCCCTTGGAGGTCTTGGTCGATGATATCCCAAACGGCGTCGATCATGTCGCCGGGCAAGGCCGCAACGGTACCGTAACTGGCGTAACGTGAATGATTATTTTCAAACATTTTCTTCGCCTCCACTCTCGGTCATTTAGAACTATTATACCGTACCTAAGCTTAAAACGGGAATATTTACGCTTGATGGTCACTCAAGCTCTGCGTGCCTCGGCGGTCGAGTAAGTTGACCAAGAATGAAACCACAATCAGGCAGGCGCCCACGATAAAAATCAGGTGTAGCCCTTGATATAGAATACCATGTAACGTAGGCAACAAGTGGGCTGGGAGGTTCTTGGCCGTTTGTGGGTTAATTAACTTATTCATCATCGCCATGCTGGTACCAGAATGACTGGCAACACCACGGGCCATGACCACATTCATCACGATCCCCAAGACGGAAACCATAACGGTCTGTCCCAGCGTACGTGCTAAAGTATTGAAAGATGTTGCCACTCCAATCTCAGCCACTGGAACCTTACTCTGTACTGTCACGGTCGTGGTAGTAATCGTAATCCCAAAACCGGTCCCACAGATGGCGGCGATGACAAAGAAACTCCAGAATGGCGTGGTTGCGGGAACAACGGCCATGATGACTGCCCCGATCAACACCAATGTCAGACTAATATTAACAATTTGATACGGGGAACGTTTCATCAATAATTTACCGGCAATAAAGGACCCCACGATCCACATTAGAGAGCTGGGCGTAATCGCGAACCCCGCCTCGGAGGCCTTCAATCCCAACAGGCCCTGCGTCCAAGTTGGGAGATACACTTCAAATCCCATGATAAAACCACTTAACATCGCGGCAATTAAATTTTGGACCACAAAAGTTCGATTGCTAAATAATTCCATGGGAATCAAGGGATCATCCGTCCGCTTTTCTCGGTGAACAAATGCCCAGAAGGCAACCACAGCAACGATTAGGCCGCCAATAACCCACATGACGTTGAGGTCCCCTTCACCAAGTAGCTGAAACGTCAGCATGACGGCCAGGAGCCCCACAGACAGCCAGATACAGCCGGCCCAATCCATGGTAAACGCCTTACGCTCGGTCTTTTCATTGAGAAAGAACCAGATTAACCCCATGGTCACGATGCCGATTGGAATATTGATGAAGAAGATCCAATGCCAGCTCAATTGATCGACGATGAATCCCCCTAATAAGGGGGCGACAACCGCCGCAATCCCCCAGGCAGACCCATTGAGGCCCATGACTCTAGCGCGCTGCTCGACGGGATAAATATCAGCAAGAATCGTAAATGATACGGGCATGATAGCGCCTGCCCCGATACCTTGCAGGGCACGCCAAGCAATCAGAGTCTCCATGCTGTGAGACATCCCTGATAACGTAGATCCCAGAACGAAGATGAAGAGCCCAACAAGAAAGACCAATTTCCGGCCAACAGTATCAGCCAATTTACCATAGATGGGCGTGGCAATGGCACTCGTCAGTAAGAAGATCGAGAAGACCCAGTTCATCAGGGAAACTCCCCGTAAATCACCAACAATGGTGGGCATGGCAGTTGACACGATTGTCCCCTCAACGGCAGACATGAAGGTGGCCACAAAGACGGCGATGGTGACGACCTTAACATTTGTTTGTTTCATAATTTCCTCCTACCGTTGGGCCCCACCACGCAACGAAACTGAGTAGCCAACAGCGCTACTTCCCAAATCCTGTTTGACACAGTAATATCTTATATTATCACGGGTCACTTGTGAAAATACAACCCCTGACGAAAATAAATCTAGTGCACCCGTCGAGAGGGTTCATTTACAATTACGACGTCTGTTTCCAGCCTGAAATTAGTCATAACTATTTTAAATCCTTGCATTTACGGCAATGTCAAAGACTTTTGGCAGACAAATCTCGAATGATATGTCATGCTTATACTAATTGGAAGAGGATTTCATGGAACATCTAAAATTGCAAGCAGCACTCATTAGTCACCGGAAACAGCAGCATTGGACCCAAACCGATTTGGCCGACCATTTATATCTTTCCCGACAAACAATTTCAAACTGGGAAAACGGTCGGACTTATCCAGATATTAAAAGCTTGATTTTACTGGCAAACCTTTACCACGTGACTGTCGATGAACTCGTTAAGGAAGATTTGAAGACAATACAATCACAGACACACCAGCATCATTTAAAGTTAGTGATCACCGGCGCTATCGTTTGTCTGATCTTGGTTTATGGTCTATTCATTGGGTTGCATTGGCTGCCTATGGTACCGACCGTTATGGCCATTGCTGCTTTGACCACAGTTGGCCTAATTCTGGCCGCTTATCTGATCTACTTGAGTCAGCGGCTCCAACTAAAAACCTTTCGTCAAATCAATGCTTATCTCAATCATCAGCCCGCGCCACAAGCCGCACCAACTCATACACATCAGGTCATCGTCCTGACGTTAAGTGCCCTAGTTGGTCTAATTATCGGGGGCGGTCTCACTTGGTGGATTGCAACATCCATCTTAAACTGGTCCTTGTAGTCTAACTAAAGACATATCACCACATGTCTTTAGTTAGGTCTCCCTGCAACCAAAATCGACAATTTATGGTCCCATCAACCGAACGCAAAAATCCCATCAGCCGGTGAAATACCGAACCGATGGGATTTTATTTTAAGAATTTAAACATGGTGCCTATTTGCAAGCAGCTTTCAACGCATCGACCTTGTCGGTATGTTCCCAAGGTAAATCGATGTCGGTCCGCCCAAAGTGGCCGTATGCGGCAGTTTGCTTGTAGATTGGCCGCTTTAAGTCGAGCATCTTGATGATGCCGGCTGGACGTAAATCAAAGAGTTGACGAACGGCCGCAGATAATTTGCTTTCCGTAACGACCCCTGTACCAAACGTGTTGATAGAAACCGAAACGGGTTCCGCTACACCAATCGCGTAAGCAATCTGGACTTCACATTCCGTTGCCAACTTGGCAGCCACAATGTTCTTGGCGATGTACCGCGCAGCATAGCTTGCTGAACGGTCCACCTTCGTGGCATCCTTCCCAGAGAAGGCCCCACCACCATGGTGAGCAGCACCACCGTACGTGTCGACGATGATTTTCCGTCCCGTCAAACCGGCATCCCCTTGAGGGCCCCCAATGACGAAACGACCAGTTGGGTTGATAAAGTACTTCGTCTTGTCGTCTAACAAGTGGGCGGGAATGACTTCCTTAACCACTTGATCGATGACATCTTGACGAATTTGGTCTAATGTCACGTCCGGATCGTGTTGTGTACTCAAGACGACCGTATCGACCCGCAATGGCTTCCCCTCATCGTCGTATTCAACGGTGACTTCCGCCTTCGCATCTGGCCGTAAATAATCAATGGTGCCCATCTTCCGCAAGCTGGCAATCCGACGCATCAAAGCGTGACTCAGCGTGATGGGAAGAGGCATCAATTCTGGTGTCTCATCGATAGCATAACCAAACATCAAGCCTTGGTCACCAGCACCGATCTTGTCCAGTGGATCTTCATCACCTTCACGCGTTTCGTAGGAGTCATCGACCCCTTGCGCAATGTCGGGCGATTGTTCATCGATAGCGACGAGGACGGCACAGTTGTCGCCGTCAAAACCGTACTGACCGTCCGTGTACCCAATTTCCTTAATGGTTTGGCGAACGACCTTTTGGATGTCCACGTATGCCTTGGTAGAGATTTCACCGAAGACCAGCACCAAGCCAGTCGTAACGGAGGTCTCGCAGGCAACCCGTGAATCCGGATCCTGAGCCAGTAAGGCGTCTAAGATGGCGTCACTGATTTGGTCAGCAATTTTATCTGGATGTCCCTCTGAAACGGATTCCGACGTAAATAAATGTCTTTCTTGCAATGGATATTCCCCCTAGATAGTGTTGACGGCGAGTTGACCGATAATCTCGCGCCAGTCGGTTACAAGGCAGCTTCACTGAGTTCGTGAATCCTATCGGGAATTGACTCATAACTTAAGCATTCTAACATATATTAATGAGGGATAAAAGAAACCTTGCCATTTTTTTGCAAAGAATGATTGACCAGGGTCAAAACAATATCTATTATAAAGGATAAGACTAAATCAGTTGAAATGGAGCGATTCCATGACCACAATCATGGCCTTCTTAAAAAATAAGACGGTACAACAATTATTTGTTTTTACCTTTTTTCAAAATCTGCTTTGGTGGGTCGCAGGGTCGACCGCCGCAACGGGAACGCCCTTAGCCACTAATGTTAAGGTCTATCTCGGCGGATACGGGATACTCGTGGCTGCTGGCTATTTCTTGATCCTCAAGCGCCATTTCCAGTCGCACATTGGCCCAATTCTCGTGGTCGCAGCGGCCACTCTAGGCTTATTGGCTGCGCCCCATGACCACCTGCTCCAATTATTTGCTATCCTGCTGTGTGTCTTTCTTGTTCTGGCGTGCGTTCCCCAATTAGGATTGCAATCCGCTTATGGTCTCGTCGTCTTCAGCTTCTTGGCTGGCTGTGGGGTTCCCGTGATCTTGTTCTTCCTGCGCAATCACTACCTGGCGATGCAATTTTTAATGCCAATGGTGCCATTAGTTGCTAGCTATCTGGTCTTCTTCGAACCCTACTATCTAACCGGGGAGCGTGATTGGCGCTGGACACTGATCACCCCCACCATCTTGATCCTGGCGCTGCTGACGCTGGGCTTCTCGTGGCAGGTTTTCCTTGCTGCCATACTAGCACTAGCTTACTGGTGGCTTCAACCCAAAATCAATGAACACTACCGACTGGTCACAACCAGCGTCGTTCAGCTGATCTTGGGCCTACTGATTTTCGATTAAATCATCGGTAAAGTAATATTTAGTTGCGTAATTTTAAAGTTTCGCTAAGCTCGTAAGCAATCGGTCCACCTCCACCAATTCTCGTGTTAGAATGGGGCATCATTGAAATTGGAGGAACCCTTATGCCTGAAATCAAAGTGATCGGTGACATCCTAAGTGGTAAGTTTCAGCCAACGTTAACGGGTAATACCATTGTGGACGCTGCCTTGATCGATCGCTTTTGTCAGAGCTTGATCACCGCACTTGCCCTATCGCCACAATCCGTTCACGCTGAACATCACTGGGATCTCGTTGTCGATCCCGCAACCATTTATGTCGTGGATGAGCATATTTTAAACGCCAGCGGCCATCAACGCAGCATGGCAAACATTATCCCAGTCAATCACACAGCACTGCTACGCGGCGAAGTTGGTGCGACTAAACGTAAATTAGCGACCATCCTAGCTGCCCAGTCGTCAGCTAACTAATGAATCCAACCTGCAAGGTACTTGCGGTTGGATTTTTCTTTGCCCCTATTTATGTCCTTGCTTCCAAGTTGTATGTATCTGCCACCGTTCGTAGCAGATGTCTCGTCACTTGATTATGTGAAGTCCTTGATATGAAGAATGGCGGCCTTGAGCCACACTGAGCGGCTCTCTAAGCGCTGCTGAAGGAGCATTAGACCGTCAACCATGTCACAGGGCTGGCCTTCAACATAGAACTGTATCTTAGCCTGGTAGAGGTGATGATTCTGAATATCATATGTGCGCCGCATTTTATAACCCAATTGCACGTACGTAAGCGTTTCGACTGCAGTTCCCGTCTTGATATCGCAAGCATCGGCGCGTGACAGCTCGTGTTGAGGAAAACAATATTTCTGATGAGAATCACGATCCCAAAACTCCAGTTGATACGTTGCCGCAACGGATTTTTTGAGGAACCGTCCGATCCGCGTGAAGAAGTTTCGGCGAAAGTGCGTTAAGTCACTTACATCCTGATAAAACAACCGCTGATCATGGTAATTCGCGAGTGGTGCGTGTAACGACCGCTCCAACGCAATCACGGCCTCATGATGGGCCCTTTCAGCAGCTAAGAAAGTATCGATCTGGTCACGTTGACTCTGTGATAATGGCTGATTCAGTGTCTCGTTTGTGAGTGCTTCCAGGGGGCGTCGTGATTTTCTACCTTCTGTCGTCATGCTTTCTCCTTAGGGTGGTACCTCTTATTAGGTCTCCACAAACCACAGCTTAACATGTGGTTTTTCTGATTAACAGCTAATAGCATTGTCAAGTCAGCCAGTATTAATACACTGATCTCAGTTATATGCAAAATTTTAAACTGCAAAAGGTGAGAAACAGACTCTAGCGCTGAATATACAGCCAAATATCGCCTATTCATGCAGTTTTACCAGTGCAAATTAGGTCAAAATCCGTCGGTAAAGTTTTGAAAGTTGACTGCCGCCATTCTCCCCGGCCGTAAAGTTGTATTCATCGGCTAACACCGGTATATTAAGGGTAACCCAACTGAGGAGGATGTATATTATGGCAGAAATTCTAGTCACAACAACTGAAAAGATTCCCGGACAAGATTACGAGGTTTTAGGTGAAGTCTTTGGCCTGACCACGCAGTCCAAGAATATCATGCGGAACATCGGCGCTTCCCTAAAAAACGTCGTTGGTGGGGAAATCAAAGATTATACCAACATGTTGAATGAGTCGCGAAACATCGCGATTGAGCGACTGCGTCAAAACGCCATCGATATGGGGGCAGACGCCGTCGTTATGATGCGCTTTGATTCCGGTTCCATTGGCACGGACATGCAATCCGTAGCGGCTTATGGGACAGCCGTGAAATATCGCTAATTACCCCATAATAGGGAAAGTGTTACCACTGAATGTTCGTTAAACTTCCATTATAAATATACTTTTAAAAAGACTGGATAAAGGACCCTTTCCGAAGGTGTTCTACCTTATCCAGTCTTTTTTGTTGCCCTTTAAAGTTGGCGAGTAGCCATTTAGGCGTAATCTTTCAAGTGGCCACAACGCCTGATGTGTAACGCTTTTCGCGGTGTTGCTGGGTTTTTTTGACCGTTTATATCCACTTCCACAATATTGTCCCGTGGAAACTATCCATACTCACCATTGTGCCACAACAACTAATCAATGACCCGCTTTATACTAACGATAGTCAATAAGGTATGACACAACCGAATTGCGAAAAGTTCGGGAATTAAGAAAGTAGGTTATTCAAATGTTAAAGAAAGTTGTTAAATGGACAGTTTTAGTAATCGCCACCATCGTCTTGACCCTCACAAGTTTAAGCATCACGATCCTTGCATCCGCAAATAGACCAACACCTTCATGGGGCAGCTGGAACGCCACCACCATTACTTACAAAACTAGCAATTCTTCTTCTTACTACAAGAGTGTTTGGCAAAACGCCGTTAAGCGTTGGAACAAGGTTGGTGTGGTTCAGTTAAAGGCTGCTAAGAGCGGTGAAAAGGCTGACATCACCTTAACCTCTTCCGAATCATTAAGCACCAAGAGCGGTAAGTTAGCCGGTTACACGAACTACTCCTACTTAAAGAAGAGCGACAACAACCAAATTGTTTCCGCTCAATCCACGTTGAACCGTAGCCTCTTAACTAAGTACGGTTACACCAAGAATCAACGGACCAACGTTGCTACCCATGAAATTGGCCATGCTTTAGGCTTGAGCCACTCGGGTGACAAGTCCAGTGTGATGTATGCTTCCGACCGTTACGCTTCCATCGACCATCAAGACAAGGTCGGCTTACAAGACGCCTACGAAGGCTAATCATTCTAGCTTCAACAACTTTCTTAATAATCTACGAAATCCTAGCCTGTCCAGCTAGGATTTTTTTATTGCCCGCATTCTGAGTCCCCTATAAGGTTTCGGGTATATCTGCTACATCCCAGATACTTTATCTCCCCTCAACCATGCAAAAAAATTGTGCGCTCGGGGGCAAAATAGCCAGTCCATACAACGGCACTTTCCGCGTTTGTGTGAACTGGTTATTCGTGTCCCGTTTATTTGACTCGCAAATTATGGATGACGTTTTCTGATTTGGGAGACATGCCCCGCTTTTCCAGCTCCTCGATTGGCTTGCTGTGTCCAATCGCTATAGCATCGTGGTAGGCGTCGGTCTACACGACAATCTACCAGAAACGCCGGTCGCCCTTCTTCACTTTGCCGACGACCACGTACTTGCCGAGTTTCAACTGGACACCGATCAGGTCACCGATAGTATAGCGTTAGACGTCCAAGTAAACCTGATCAACGAATGGGGCGCAGTCCAACTTGTCAAAGCATCACGACCAACACCAACATAGCGATACGACACGACCAGATAGCGTTTAACGGCCGCTACCAGCCGATTGACCCGACTATTGGGTTTGGGGATGGCCTTGCTTGAAGACCCAGTTATTTTGCATCTGAGGAGCCTTAATGTTGCACGTGATCTAACCAGTCTTCAGAGTCACCGTCAATAGATTATTTAGTTTTAAATAAGACATTATCCACCTAGTGACGTGTCCGTTAACCTGGATTGACCCAACACTGAGGTTATGACAGGGACCCCTGCTCAGCTGATGATAACGTACTAAACGATTCTCATACACGTTCTCGTCATTGATTTCAGCTGCTGGACGTTGCTGTACTTGACCGTAACTGCTAAATTTGCTGGCCTGCGGCTTGTTGTAAAGCATGAGACTAGTATTACGCCCCATGCTTTGCCAGCATGATGGAGGCCGTTTTATAGTTGTTAACCCTGTCGCGTCTAGCTTCTCGTACGTATAAGAAGTCCTCTTCCTCAGACGAACGAGCTGCTGTAGCGCGTCTGAGAGGCATCCAGCTCCAGTAAAACACCACTTATCAGTGGCAGCCAATCCAATTGACGCGCAACGAAGCTTTATTCAGGTTCACTATTCTGGGGCCTTCTAAGTCTTCTTACTCACTAACTCAAGATTTCCCATTTCTTATGTCTGCTGACTCCAGTCCAAAACCGTTCGAAACCGGCCGCGATGATCACCTTTCTTGCGGAATACGGTATAAACATCTCTCACCAAATTTAAATATAAAAAAACGACAAGCCTGAATTAACAGTACTTGTCGTTACTTTTATGAAAACCGAACGTGTTCATTGTGATACCGGAGGTGGGGTTCGAACCCACACGACCTCAACGGTCACTGGATTTTGAGTCCAGCGCGTCTGCCAGTTCCGCCACTCCGGCAAAAAAATATTGATTGGATACACCCAGTCAAAGGTGGTAATCGGATTTGAACCGACGATGAAGGTTTTGCAGACCTCTGCCTTACCACTTGGCTATACCACCATAATCGCCTATCCAATCTGATTGGAACAGCTAAAGATAATTCAAGATGCCCAATCTAAGGGCGGTATGTGGGAATCGAACCCACGCGTGCCGGAACCACAATCCGGTGTGTTAACCACTTCACCAATACCGCCATCACATTACAAACAGGGATAGTAGGAGTTGAACCCACATCGACGGTTTTGGAGACCGTTGTTCTACCATTGAACTATATCCCTATAATGATGGTGGGGAGTGGATTCGAACCACCGAACCCGAAGGAGCGGATTTACAGTCCGCCGCGTTTAGCCAGACTTCGCTACCCCACCATAAATGGCGCGGGACGGAATCGAACCGCCGACACATGGAGCTTCAATCCATTGCTCTACCAACTGAGCTACCGAGCCATACCATCATGTAATATGTTTGTTGTGTATTAAATTATTAATAACATAACAACGGTCCGTACGAGACTCGAACTCGTGATCTCCTCCGTGACAGGGAGGCGTCCTAACCAACTAGACCAACGGACCATAATGTATTATGTTATATGGAGGATACAGGGCTCGAACCTGTGACCCTCTGCTTGTAAGGCAGACGCTCTCCCAACTGAGCTAATCCTCCATGTTAATTGTTGCAATGACCCGTACGGGATTCGAACCCATGTTACCGCCGTGAAAGGGCGGTGTCTTAAACCACTTGACCAACGGGTCATACTTTAGAAACGGAGAGTGAGGGATTCGAACCCTCGAAACAGGTTAGTACCCGTTTACAGCATTTCCAATGCTGCTCCTTCAGCCACTCGGACAACTCTCCATTATTAAGCTCCGGCAGGCGGGCTCGAACCGTCGACAACCTGATTAACAGTCAGGTGCTCTACCAACTGAGCTATGCCGGAATAATCGCGTGGCAACGTCCTATCCTCGCAGGGGGCGATCCCCCAACTACTATCGGCGTGCTAAAGCTTAACTTCCGTGTTCGGCATGGGAACGGGTGTATCCTTTAGGCTATCGCCACCACACTATAAGA